>JALQTG010000068.1 GCA_023264075.1 Crocinitomicaceae bacterium | reverse complement strand
TTGTTCATGCGAATGCTGGAATTGACAGATCTAACATTAACCAAACAACCAATAAAGTTGCGATTCGGATATTTTTTCGCCAGTCCGACAGAATATTCTCCTTTCCCACAACCGAGTTCCACGGTTATTGGATGGTCATTTTTGAAGACGGTGGAATTCCATTTCCCTTTAAAATCGACGCCTCCGGATTTTATTTCATCCAATGTAGGTTCGAGTACATTGGGCATTTCTTTCATTTCTGCGAAACGTCGAAGTTTATTCTTAGCCATTTTTTTCTAACTTGTGCTGCAAAAATAGAAATCTTCCTGTGTTAGCCAATGTTTTAAATGCTGTAACCCATCAACGCGTGCTGTTGAGTCCGTTGAATTGGGGACTTGGACATGTGACACGGACAATACCTGTTATTCGTCAACTTCTGAAACAGGGAAATGAAGTGTTTATTTGCTGCGACGAGCCACAAGAACGGTTTTATCGAAATTACTTTCCGAATTTATGGTACATACCGCATTCGGGATATCCTTTTGAGTTTGGTGGTAAAGGGAGGTGGTTATTCGATATTTCTAAGCAGCTTGCAGCGCTGAATGCATTTCGAAAACAGGAACTTCGCACTTTGAATCAGTATGTCAATGAATTCAACCCCGACCTTATTATTTCTGATCAGCGTTTCGGCTTTCGGCACACCTCTGTAAGAAGTTGCATCATTTCCCATCAACTCAACTTACCACTTCCTTTATGGGCAAAACTGGGGAACTTCTTCAATCAACAGCAATTAAATCAATTTGACGAAATATGGGTTCCTGACTTAGAAGGAAGCATATTAAGCGGGGAATTGAGTCAAATGCCCTCAGAAAAAGTAAAATACATTGGTTGGCTGTCCAGATTCAAATACCCTGGGGTAACAAACGAGTTTAAGGAATTTAGCCATTTGGGTGTTGTTTCTGGTCCAGATCCCTATGCAAAGCAACTCTACGACACCATGATTAGCGAGTTTAGCAAATTAGAAAGTAGAACTGTAATTATTGCACCTTCAAAACATATTACAGGTTCTGCACGGCAGTTCGGAAATTGCTCCATACATCCTAATCCATCTCCTGAGTCTACGGAACAACTCTTTTCTTCAAGTGAAACTGTTGTTAGTAGATCGGGTTATTCCACCTTAATGGACCTCACCGTTATGCAAAATAATGCGCTTTTAATCCCTACTCCCGGACAACTAGAGCAACTATATTTGGCAAAAAAGCATGTGCAGCATGAAAAATGGAAATTTACTACGCAGTTGAACAAGAAGAACTTGGAGGGATTTAAAAATTTATAGTAGGAAAAGTCAATTTTTCAATTATTTTTGAGTTGAAATACTAAGTGAAAATAAATGGGATTTATTAAGGAGTTTAAAGATTTCGCAGTAAAAGGAAATTTGGTCGATTTAGCTGTAGCATTTGTTATGGGTGCCGCTTTTGTAAAAGTTACAACGGCTTTTATTCAAGGTATGGTGATGCCGCTTGTTGGTTTGATCCAAGGAAAGGATATGTCGGAATGGCGCTTCATTATCAAAGGAGCCCAACTCGATGAGACTGGTGCTGAGACTGTAGCAGAAGTATCGATTAAATATGGCGATTTTATTGGTGTTACACTTGAGTTTATTATTATTGCTTTCTTCATGTTTTTAATAGTGAAGGGAATCACACGTTTGAAGAAAAAGAAGGAGGAAGCACCGGCTTCACCTCCGGAAACGACGAAAGAGGAGGTGTTATTAACTGAAATTCGGGACCTACTTAAAAAGTAGATTTCTAACAATTGAAACAAGAGGGATGTTCTTTACAGCATCCCTTTTTTTGGTTTTTCACCCCGAAAGTGTCAAACGTATAAAAAACCCTTTAAATATCAGCTAAAATCAATTTGCACATGTAACTTTGTTTTATGGTTTTTAACAAATGGTTCGTACGTATTAATTGGATTACACTCGTCTTTATCTACCTCGTGGTAATTGCGGGAAGTTTTGTACGCATAACAGGAAGTGGAATGGGGTGCCCAGATTGGCCAAAATGTTTCGGAGAATGGATTCCTCCTACAGAAGCGAGTTCTTTGCCAGCCGATTATAAAGAAATATATGTTGAGAAGCGCGCCAAAAAAGTAGAAAAGTTTTGTAGGATGTTGGATGGAATTGGTCTATCTGAAACAGCAGAACGAATTCGCTCTGACGAATCCGTGTTGTATGAAGAAGACTTTAATGCACGGAAAACTTGGACCGAATACATTAACCGATTGTTTGGTTTTTTAGCTGGAAATGGAATTCTCTTTATATTTCTATGGATCATATTAAAATATCGAAGAAAAAAACTGGTAACGGTAGCTTCTTTGAATTTGGTCATCTTGCTTTTTCAAGCGTGGTTCGGCTCAATTGTGGTTGCTACGAACTTGGTACCTTGGACCATTACAATTCACATGCTCTTGGCATTAGTGATTATTGGCTTGCAACTTTATTTGATAAGGTTGGTGAGTCCTTCGCAGCAACGCAATATTATCGTTTCCAAAGGTTTTTTCTGGCTCGTCATCCTTATTTTAGCCATTACTTTTTACCAGATGTTTTTAGGCACGCAAGTGCGGGAAGAAATTGATGTATTACGAAAGTTGGGTATTGAGCGAGGCGAATGGAGTCAGCACTTTGATTTAGCATTTTATGTGCACCGAAGTTTTTCTTGGCTAGTACTTATTTTAATTACAGGTATGTTTTGGGTGAAACGAAATGAGCGGAATTTACGTATCATCCATTGGACATTTATTTTTTTAGTGATCGAATTAACTTCAGGAGTGCTATTAGCACATTTTAATATGCACGGATTAGTGCAAACTGCGCATCTGCTTTTTGCATGTGTTATTTTCGGACTGCTAACTATGGCTGCATTTCGCATGAAATCCCAAGTGTCTCTGAATGGGTAATAGGTTTCTTTCAAAACGAAATTGGAACAATGAAAACAAAGTATATTGATTTAATAGACCAAACATTTGATTTTCCACAAAAGGAATTTTTTCTAGAAGATGATCATTTAATGTTTCATGGAATCGATTTGATGAAGTTAGTAGAGAAGTACGGAACCCCTTTGAAGTTCAATTATCTTCCCCAAATCTCGAATAATATTGAACGATGCAAGGGATGGTTTCGCGATGCGATGAATGCGATCGGGTACACAGGAACCTATAATTATTCGTACTGCACGAAAAGTTCACATTTCGCCTTTGTGATGGATGAGGTACTTAAAAACAACGTGAACTTGGAAACGTCGTCCTCCTATGACTTAGACATAATTGAACATTTATTAAACGAGGGCAAGATTTCAGCAGAGCAGACAGTTATATGCAACGGGTTTAAGCAAGACCGATACGTTGAGAAAATTGCCGAATTACTGGAGCGTAAAGCGGTAAAGGTGATCCCTGTAGTGGACAATTTAACGGAGCTGGAACGGCTCACATCATTGACGAAATGTGATGTTAGTATCGGAGTTCGAATTGCTTCTGAAGAAGATCCAAAGTTTGAGTTTTATACTTCTCGGTTAGGTGTGCGATATCGTGATATCGTTCCGTTTTACAAAGATCAAATCAAAGGAAATAAGCAAGTAAAGCTAAAAATGCTTCACTTTTTTATTAATACTGGAATACAAGACAATGCCTATTATTGGAACGAGTTAACCAAGTCGCTGCGCGCTTATGGTCAATTAAAGCAGATTTGTCCCGAGTTGGATTCGTTGAATATAGGTGGTGGTTTCCCGATAAAGAAATCTTTAGCATTTGACTATGACTATGAATACATGGTTCAAGAAATTATGATTCAGGTCAAGAATGTTTGCAAGGAGTTTGGAATTCCAGAGCCCAACATTTATACAGAATTTGGTTCCTTTACCGTCGGTGAAAGTGGAGGGGCTATCTTTAAGGTCTTAGATCAAAAACAACAACACGACCGTGAAAAGTGGAACATGATTGACAGTTCGTTCATGACGAACCTACCCGATACGTGGGCAATCAATCAACGATTCATTATGTTACCCCTTAATCGTTGGTCGGATGTATACGAACGAGTATTGTTGGGTGGGTTAACTTGTGACAGTGATGATTATTACAATTCGGAGCAACATTCGAATGCGATATATCTTCCTAAATTTGATCCAGAAAAACCCTTGTATTTGGGATTCTTTAATACGGGCGCGTACCAAGAAAATATCGGCGGATATGGCGGACTAAAGCACTGTCTTATCCCTGAACCTCAACACATTCTTATTAAAAGAAACGAAGAAGGAAAAATGGTGACGGAAGTCTTTTCCAAAGAACAGTCCTCTGATCAGTATTTGAAACTGTTGGGGTATAAAAAGCGGTAAATCAGTTAGAATAAGTCGCCTTTCTTTTTTTGAAGAAAATATTCGATGAGTTTTGTGCAATTTCAATTGAAATGTCGGTATTCTTGTTATTTTTGCAATCGGTTTTAAAAAGGCTTAGCCTTTAAATTTCTGATGAAGAATAAAGTAACTACCATATTCCTGTCTGACCTAAATCCATTCTCTAAAAGTATTGAGGAGTGGGCCAGCAATAAGGCGTTAACCATTGAGCGCATTGAAAGTAAATCACAAGACATTGATGAGTTAGTAGATGGAGTTGTTGTTTTCCACGAAAATCATAATATTTCTAAAGAAATTGAAGAATTACAGGGACTACTCGATAACAGTAATCGTCCAGGTCATCGGATAGATATTAATGGAACACTAGCGGCTACAAAATCAAATTTTGAAATGTGGTTGGAGCGGAATAAGCCTTCTAAATTATTATTTCTAGGAAGTGATGAGTTGCCGAAAAACGAAAATCTCGAGCGTTTTCTGTCCAATTTAATGTAGGCTAGAAGCAATCATTCGTCTTATCGAGTACTTGTTGAAGCTTCCGTGGTTGATGCTTGTATTTGGATTGAATACTATCCATTAATTCAATGCATTCAAAACGCCCCTCAATATCTCCTTTGTTTTTATTAAGACAGGAGCAGTATTCTTCCATCAGCGCATCCATTTCTGGATCTTTACACCCCGTGAACAAAAGAAGAACACCGGCTAATAGCGCAGTAATCCAGAGTAACCTCAAAGCGCAGATTGTTTAATGGCCGCTAATTTCATTTGCTGAATCATACTGACTAGTCCATTGGAACGAGTAGGGGAAAGGTGCTCTTGAAGACCTATTTCTTTAATGAAACCCAACTCTGCTTTCGCCACTTCCTCAGGAGTTTGGTGACTCAAAACGCGTATCAGAAGACCGATGATTCCTTTTGTAATTATCGCATCAGAATCAGCCGTGAAGATCATTTTACCGTCTTTTTTTTCGGCATCCACCCAAACCCTACTCTGACATCCTTTGATTAACTTGTCGTCCGTTTTTTTGGAAGCGTCAATAAGTGGAAGGTCTTTGCCTAATTCAATGATGTATTCATATTTGTCCATCCAATCATCGTAAATGGAGAATTCGTCGATTATTTCTTGTTCTATTTCTTGGATTGATTTCATAACACAAAGGTACTTGAAATTTCAGATTTTTTGTGTTAGAATATTTACAAATGCCATCTCAAACGGAAACGCTGGAACCTTCTCCGCTTGAAATGACATTAGTAGGTGGCGTTGTAATATTCATCTAGTGCTTAATGAACTTTACTGTTTGCCCTTCAGCAGTGCGGATGAAGTAGACACCCTGAGCATAAGCCGAAACGTCAATAGTGATTTCACCGTTGAGATCTATATTTTCAAGTATCGTTCCATTCGTGGCTGTAATAACTGCTGTTGTTGGTTGTGTTGCTTTCAAATTTATTTGGCTGGATGCAGGATTAGGGTAGATGGATAATGGATTAATCGAAAGTTCAGAAATGGATGCCGTTGGATTTGGTTCGTTAAATAAAGAGAGTACTTCCGCTTGTGTTAGAGGTCTAGTGTAAATTCGCAAGTCATCCATCTGCCCCAAAAAACCAGTTACTGAAGACCCATTGACACAAGGAGAATGACCAATTAAAAAACTGGCGTTATTATCCATGGTGCCATTATTCAAAGGGTTATTCCAGTTCGCGACTTGTTCTTGTGCACCATCAATGTAAATCAATGATTGCTCTGAAGCTTGGTCTACCACTATGACTACATGTTTCCATATATTTGGATGAGAAAATACCGCAGTTGTATTTGCAGCGTAATCCCCTTGAGCGCCTGATTCCAATATGAGGCTTTGTGCGGTTTCATCCAGAGTAATATCGATAAAAGAACCTCCAGTACAAGCTTCTCGTTTTGAAAAAGCTTTGAATTGCGTTGATGCGGTAATAGTCCCGTGTCTCATCCAAAAAGAAATGGAATAATTAGGGTCAATGAGGTCTATGTCTCCCAAACTGAGGTAAGATTGTGGAAGATTAGAAAGGGTTACGCTTTGTGCAGCATTTCCAAATCGATCAGCATCATAGCTAACAGGATCTCCAATAACCGTTGCATTTGTAGCATCAATTAGATTGGTGACATTTTGGTTAAAATTCATATGCACCAAAAGATTGTCCGTTGGGATCTGTGCCATAGCGTTTCCGGCAAACAGCGTACAAATAAGTAAAATTATTTTCATATCATTTTAAATTAAATTCCTACAAACTTATACCGAGCCCTGCAATTTTCCCCAATCGACTTTGTGAATAGCGGGTTTGAGTTTGTGAACAACAAAAACCCGTTTTCAGGCATACTGAAAACGGGTTTGGTTAGTGGTTAGCTATCTTTTCTTATTGTTTCACAAACTTCGCTTTTGCGCCTTCAGCCGTTTCGATGATGTACAGACCTGTTGTCAGATGCGTTACATCAATCGTGTAAACTGCGACACCTTTCTCTTCGAGAAGAAGTTTACCAGTTACATCCAATAAACGAATACCCGTCGCTTTTTCCAATTCAATGTGGAGTACTGTTGATGTTGGATTTGGATAGATACGGAATAATCCGGCTTGAAAGTCATCCAACCCTACGGTAGTAATTGCCACACAGTTGCTAGTTACCGAACAACCGTTTTGTTCCACGTTTACCGCGTAACTTCCATTGGCTGATGCTGTGTAAGATTGAGTGGTTGCTCCAGCAATTGGTTGGTTGCCGTTGTTGCAATCTACCCATGTGTAAGCAGCACCTGTTTGATTCGCTGTTAATGTCAGTCCATTTTCCGTTACTGTATTATCCAATACGGTTACCGTTACGGTTACTTCCAAGCGCTGACTTTCGCATCCGTTGATGGTTTGTGAAGCATAATACGTTCCGTTGGAAAGCGCAGTTCCCGCTGCTAATGCTGTTCCACCGGTAGCTTGGTTGTACCACTGGATAGCCGTTCCGGTAGCAGTAAGATCAGCTACTGTTGAAGCTGAACAGAAGTTTTGAGTAGCATCTCCTGTTGGAGTAGAAGGGGTAATGATGTTCACCGCTACTTCAGTACGATCGTTGCTTTCACAAGCGTTAACTGTTTGAGAAGCGAAGTAAGAACCAGTCGTAAGTGCCGTACCGGAAGTCAATGCTGTTCCACCAGTTGCGGAAGTATACCACTGAATTCCTATTCCAGTTGCTGAAAGATCTGCGATCGTTCCAGTGTTACAGAAAGTTTGCGATGCACTTCCTGTTGGTGCAGATGGAATAGCATTGATCGTTGCCGTTACAGCTAATACGTTCACACTTTCACATCCAGCGACCGTTTGTGTCGCATAATATGTAGTGCCATCCACTAAAGCTGATGCACCAGTTACCACATTTCCGGAAGTTGCTGCATCATACCAAGTAATGTTGGAACCAGTTACGGACAAATCACTTACCAATCCTGATCCGCAAAATGCTTGTGTTGCTGTTCCTGTTGGTGCAGCAGGCGTGTTCAAAGTCGCAGTTACAGCAATTGTAGCTGAACTCTCGCATCCTCCAACTGTTTGCGTTGCGTAGTATGTTGTTCCATCAATCAACGCTGTTCCTGCTGAGAGTAGGTTGCCACTTGTAGCGGCATCATACCACTGAATTCCAGTTCCAGCTACTGAAAGATCTGTTACCGTTCCTGCGTTACAGAATGATTGTGATGAAGCTCCCGTCGGTGCTGCAGGTGAGTTCACAGTTGCTGCTACAGCAAGTGTAGCAGAACTCTCGCACCCTCCTACCGTCTGAGTTGCGTAGTATGTTGTTCCGTCCACTAGGGCTGCTCCTGCTGAAAGCACGTTACCACTTGTAGCTGCATCGTACCACAGAATTCCTGTTCCAGTCGCTGAAAGATCTGCAATCGTTCCCGTGTTACAGAATGTTTGCGAAGCACTTCCCGTTGGAGCGGCCGGATCATTAATTGTTACTGTAACTTCAAAGCGTGAAGTACTTTCACATCCATTAATTGTCTGCGAAGCAAAATAAGATGATCCGTTCGATAAAACTGTTCCAACTGCTAGAGGAGATCCACCAGAAGCTGTAGCATACCACAGAATTCCAGTCCCAGTAGCTGTTAAGTCGGCAACAGTGGCGGCATTACACAATGATTGTGTATTTGAGCCTGTTGGTGCTGTCGGTGTATTTATAGTTACAGTTACGGGCAGTCGGCTGGAGCTTTCACAACCACTAACCGTTTGAGAAGCGTAGTAGGTTTCCCCATTTATAAGGACAGTTCCACTCAAAAGGGCAGTTCCACCTGTCGCTACATTGTACCATTGTATATTGGTACCTGAAGCTGATAAATCTCCTAAAGTTGCATTGTCACAAAATTCTTGTAATGTGGGGCCTGTAGGTGCAGAAGGCGAATTAACGGTTACTGTTACAGCCAAAAGGGCTCCTTCGCAGTTTGCTCCTGTTTGCGAAGCGTAGTAAGTTGCTCCATTTGACAATGCAGTTCCAACTGGGAGTGGAGTCTCCCCAGAGAAATTCGTTGCATACCATTGAATTCCATTTCCTGTAGCCGAAAGGTCAGCGACAGTTGCACCGCTACAGAATGATTGAGAAGTAGCTCCCGTTGGTTCGGGCGGTGAAAAGATTGTTAAATTTAGTGTTACTATACTATCACATCCTGCTGCATTTATAAGAGTAACAGTTGGAGAGGTTGTGCTTGCATAATAGGTTACATTATCTAGTGGCCATGTGTAAAAATAACACGCAGTTTGAGTGTCCGTTCCAGTCGTACTAATACATTGACTCATCTTGTGTACGAATATATCTTCGGCTCCAGCGGAGAACAGATTAAATGAGCCTGAACCCGGGTCAAAATCGGCTCCAAGTCTAAAATAGCCCGTGGTGTAAATGCTCCAATTGGCATCAACGGCAATAGCATATCCTTTATCATCTGATCCACCTCCTATTCGCTGAATCCAAGCATAATTACCTGTTACATCTAACTTCGCAATATAAATATCCGACAATCCAATTGAAGAATAACCAAAGGTCCCTCCCCCTGCGCTACCTCTAAAGTCACCTATAGCATATACATTCCCGCTTGGGTCAAGTGCAATGGAAAAACCTTGAATTTCTGCGGTGCCTCCTATTTTGTTGGCCCAAAGAAAATTTCCAGATGCATCAAGTTTAGTTATAAAAGCATCAAAACTACCGGAAGAAATTAGATTAAATGTTCCTATACCTGGATCAAAATCCGCTGTACCTGTAAAAGAACCTGTGATATGGACGTTACTACTATTGTCAACAGCAATTGATCGTGCAATATCGTTACCTGCTCCCCCCATTCTTTTTGCCCAAACAAAATTACCAGAGGCATCTAATTTAGATATGAAAACATCATTAGATCCACCTGAAGTTAAATTAAACACTCCTAATCCAGGATCAAAATCCGCCGTTCCTTGAAAAATACCTGTAGTAAATAAATCGCCGCTATCGTTCAGAGTAATGGAATATCCTTCATCAGAATCTATTCCTCCTAATTGCTTAGCCCAAAGAAAATTTCCAGATGCATCCAGTTTAGTAATAAAAACATCAAAATTTCCAGCCGAAGTCAAATTGAATGTTCCTAAATCAGGATTAAAATCAACTGTTTGTTGAAATCTACCAGTAGCATATACATTTCCTGAAGCGTCTAGAGCAATCCCGAAAGCATCATCAATATTTGTTCCTCCAAATTGTTTTGCCCAAATAAAGTTGCCAGATGCATCAAGTTTAGATATGAAAATATCAGAAGCACCATTTGAAATTAGGTTAAAAACTCCCGCCCCTGGATCGAAATCGGCGGTTCCTTCAAATCTACCTACCGCATATACATTCCCAGTCGCATCCACGCTAACACTAAAACATTCGTCAAAACCTGTTCCTCCAAATTGTCTTGCCCAAACAAAATTGCCGGATGCATCTAATTTGGAAATAAACACATCATTATTTCCTGCTGAAGTTAGATTAAATGTGCTTGCTCCCGGGTCAAAATCTGCAGTTCCTCTAAAATACCCAGAAGTATACACATTTCCGTCATCGTCAAATGTAATTCCGTGGCCTTCTTGTAAATCAGCGCCTCCGATGCTTTTCGCCCATTCAAAGGTTTGAGCTGTCATTGTTAATGTTAGAAAAGCTGATGCTAATAAGAGAAAAGTTCTTTTCATTTGGTTCAGTTTAAAATCCTTACAAATTTGTTGATTTTGAATACGCTGGCGCAAATCAGTTTGTAAATAGCACGTTTGACTTTGTAAACGGCAAATTCACCGCATAAAACGCATTTTTTAATCGGATCGATCTACACCGAGATTATCGAATTGGATTGAATGTAATTCTGAAGAGGTATTTTACCCAAAAAATTCCTGAATTATTTGTTTTCGCTCTCTTGAAACCGGAACTTTCATGCCATTGGATAACAACAGGATTCCTCTTTCAGATTTAGAATAGGATACGACCTCATCCATGTTAATCAAATAGGAACGGTGAGGGCGTGCAAACATAGAGCTATGCTCTAAGGCTTTTTCGAAGTACTTTAAATTTTTGGCAACGAACTTGTCCTTTTGAGTTTTACAAATAATTCGAACATATGAGCCGTCTGCTTCTATACAGTAAATGTCCATTAACGGAACGTATTCATATCCTCCTTGAGTGGGGACGCACAATACATTATTCTCTTCATTTAGAAGATTTCTTTTCAAAGCTTCCAATTTGCTGAACTCATTGGATTTTTCTAATTCTTTAGAAAGTTTGTTAATAGCCTCAGTTAATTCTTCTTCTTGTATCGGTTTTAAAAGATAGTCTAGAGCTGAGAGGCGAAATGCCTTGATAGCATAGGTGTCATAAGCGGTCGTAAAAATTATCTTTCCCTCAAACTTGTTGTTAGTTAGCATTTCTGCAAGTTGCAATCCAGTTTTTCCTGGCATTTCAATATCCAAGAAAATAACATTAGGATTAATTGAACGAATTAACTGATGACCGTCGTCGGCCGTTTCTGCCTCCCCGACGATTTCAACTTGTGGAGCTAAATCCTTAAGCATTAACCGTAATAGCCTCCTGGCTTGTACCGAGTCATCCACAATAATTGCCTTGAGGTTGATCTTATTAGACATGAATGCGAATAGTTACTGTGGTGCCAATTGATTTTTCACCTTCAAAATTATCAATTATTTCTACGCCTACGATATCTTTTTGTGCGTGATTAAGCAACTGGATTCTTTTTTCAATGGCACTAGTAGCAAATGATTGTCGATGAGATGGGTTACTCATATTAATCGAATTGGCAGCACTTCTACCGATACCATTGTCGACTATTTTAACCTCAAGGAGTTGATCTTCTTGAATATGCTTAATTGCGATGTTAAGTTCTTTGCGTCCTTTTTGATGACGTAATCCATGTTTAAATGCATTTTCAACATAGGGTTGAATTATCAAAGCAGGAATTTGTAGATTCGAAGCATCAATGTTTGAGGGTACATCGATAGTGTATTGAAAGTCATCTTGTAGGAGCATTGCTTCAAGATCAATATAGATCTTTAAGGCATCCAATTCTTTTTCCAGGCTTACTTTCGGTTGAGAGCTCAACTCCAACACGTTGCGAACAAGATTTGAGAAATCGCTCAGGTAACGCGCAGCGTTTTTCTTGTCATTTTCATAAATATAGGCTTTAATGGAGTTGAGCACATTGAACAAAAAATGCGGATTCATCTGCGCTTTCAATGCGTTTTGTTCGGTTAAGCGCAATTCATTTTCTAATTTTAGCTGTTTAAGCTCTCTGCGTTGTTTGTGTCGAAGCTGAGTAATTCGTATTTTAAACATCAGAAAAACAAATCCTCCAGCTGTTAAAATTAGAACTAAGTAGAACCACCAACGCTCATAAAAAACAGTTGAAACTTCAATACTCAAATGAAGTATGTTTTCTGAATTTCTGTTGAGGTGGTCAATCAATTTAATTTGTATGCTTTTCGCATTTGATGGAAGTTTGGGGATGTCGATTCGCCCTGAAGAAAATGGAGTAATGGTCCAATTTGTTGAGTAGTCTTCAATTTTATAGGCCAATTTTAAGTTAGATTCTGAGGAATAACTTAAACCATCAACAAGAAAAGTAATTCCTTGATTATATTCGAGAAATATTTTACTTGGGTTTCTGTTGACAATTCCCTCAGTAATAAGTCCACTCAAATAGATTTTTCCAAGAGGTATTTCTGCATCGAATTCGGATAGAGGAATCTGATTTATTCCATACCCCGTAGCCGCCCAAATTTGATTGCCTAGTATTAAAATTTGCCTTACATCATTAGAACTGAGCCCATTTAGTTTATTGATTGTTTTTAATGTGGTATCTCTCAAGTCCAAGCGTGCCACTCCAGATGTCGTGGCCAAAAAAAGGAAATTGTCATGGCAAGTAATTTGTTTTGCCCTTGTCTGCTTCTCTAGTTTATAAACGGAGACAACTGAGAAATCTGTCGGGTTTATACGGAATATTCTCCCATCAAAAGAAAGCCCATATACCATTTTGTCTTTCGAATTGTATGCCACGGATAATACTTGAATGTTATCTAAGGTGTGATTTATTAACTTAAATTTTCCTTGATCATAGTCTATTTGAAACACTCCAGAATTGGATGCAATAAACAGCTTTTTCTCATTAGGAATTGGACAAATTTCACGAAACCACCCTTCTGTTATTAGGGTCTTTTCTTCTTCAAATCTTTCAGACTTAGTGAAGGTGAACAAGCCATAAGAGCTTGAAACAAGAAAACCAGCAATGGAATCTCTGAAGAAGCTTTTTACTGGACCAATTCTGCCCATATTAAACGCTCGATTATTTTTAAGACCGAACAATTCGGCTGTTTTGTGAAAAACAACATGTCGTTCAACAGAGTCTACTGAAATCATGCTTATGTCCGATTCCGGTGTATGTTTGATTTGAGAGATTTTCAAGTTATTTAAATCAAGTGTCAGAAGGTTCCCTTTGGTGCTTGAAAAATATAGTCGATTATCAAGAACTGTAATTCCGCTAAATTGATGATCAATAATTTGTACTTGTCCCGTTGACCATGTTTTAATATTAAAATTGGGGACTTTAATAACCCCTTCAAAAAGTGTGGTAAACCAATAGTTGCCTTGAAAGTCCTTGGTGCAACCAGAAAAGGAGGTACTTGGAAAATAAATGGAGCTTTTTTCAGTGCTAAGCTCAAATTTTATGATACCAGCATAGGTTGAAAACCAAAGGTTAGAATCAATTTCAATTACATGGGTTATTTTTTTATCAGTTAGTAATCTCTGTAATTCAACATTTATGTATGGTTTCCAATCTTTTTTCTCCTTTCTAAATAATTTCCCCGCTTCCAGGTCAATCATCCACGGTTGATTATCAGTAAATGAAAACAGGATGTGTTTTACGATAAATTCCTTTTCTAATTGGAAGTTATTTATGTTATTATCTTTCAGTTCTGTAATGATGTCGTGATGATGATAGATGATATTTCCTGAACCATAACTCCTTACGTTTTTGCATATATAATCACCGTTCGTGTTCTGAATTGTATGGTGATCAGCTTCGAATCGACGGAATTCAAAAGTTGATTCATTCATTATAAAAAGGCCTTTGGTACTTGAAATCCATAATTCACCCTTTTTTGGAGAAGTGATTGCATTTAATGGTATGTCCCATTCTTGGATTACATGCAGCTGTTGCCCCTCGATGTAGAAAAGTTGGTTATTGAAATTGTATCCATAAATTCTTCCATTATGCGATTCCAATAGTCCTGTAGCAGATTTTGCGGTAAGTTCTGGAGATGTGAAATGTTCGAATTGAACTCCGTTATATCTAAAAACACCTTCATCACTTCCGAACCATAGGTATTCATCATTATCCTTAAGAACGCAATAGAATTCGTTCGTAGGAGCAACATTTTCAATTGAGTAATGAAAGAAGGAAGGGTTTTGTCCAAGTAATTTAATTGGAAGCAGTAGTGCAAACACTACAGATCCAAGAAATAAAAAAAAGTTTCTTTTCACAAGATTATCATTCTTCACAAATATCTTTAAAAATTCAGAAAACTGAAGATTGAAAGAAGCCAAATTATTCCCTGAGGGATTCAATGTTATTTCAAAAGATTAACAGCACGTTTTAAAGCACTAATAAAAGCGTCTACCTCTTCTTTCGTATTGTAAAATGCAAATGAAGCTCTAATGGTTCCCGGAATTTTGAAAAAGTCCATGATGGGTTGCGTGCAATGGTGTCCGGTACGAACAGCAATACCCATCTTGTCTAGGAGGGTTCCAACATCATACGGGTGAGTCCCTTCAATTAGAAAAGATATTACGCTCACCTTGTGGTCGGCTTCTCCGTAAAATTGAATTCCCTCAATGTCTTTTAATTGTTCAGTGGCATAGTCAAGCAGTTCCTTTTCATGCTGTTGTACAGCTTCCATGTCGAGCGATTTCAAGTATTCGAATGCCGTTCCTAAAGCAATACCTCCAGCAATGTGTGGCGTTCCTGCTTCAAATTTATGCGGAAGTGAATTGTACGTTGTTTTCTCTAACGTCACTTCCTTTATCATATCTCCTCCTCCTTGATACGGAGGCATAGAGTTGAGCATTGCTTCTTTTCCATACAGCACTCCAACACCTGTTGGGCCAAATAATTTATGCCCAGAAAATGTATAGAAATCACAGTCCAAATCTCGGACATTTACAGGCATGTGCTGAATACTTTGTGCACCATCAATCAATACCTTGGCTCCAACATTATGCGCCGAACTTATGATGGTGTTTACATCGTTCACCGTTCCTAAAGCGTTCGAAACATGGGTGACTGCTACTAGTTTGGTTTTCGAAGACAGCAATTCTTTATAGGATACTAAATCTAATTCACCCTTTGGTGATATCGGGATAAATTTCAGCGTACATTCTTTACGTTCACATAACATCTGCCAAGGAACGATATTGGAATGATGCTCCATGGCAGAAATAATAATTTCATCGCCTTTTTTAAGGAGCTCTCCAAATGAAAAAGCGACTAAATTTATGCTGTCAGTCGTTCCCTTAGTAAAAATTATCTCATGGGCGTGCTTTGCACCTAGATAGTGTTGAATAGAAATTCGTGCTTCTTCATAGGCCGTTGTGGCCTCTTGACTCAAAGTGTGCACGCCTCGATGGATATTCGCATTTTCAAGGGTATAATATTCATTAATACGATCAATAACAACTTGAGGCTTTTGAGAGGTAGCGCCATTATCAAAATAAATTAGTGGCTTACCATTCACTGTCCTCGCTAACGTTGGGAATTGGGATCGAATTTGTTCAAGATTAAATGCTACTTTTTCCATATGTCAAAGGTACAAATGATCAGGTGAAATGTTTAAGAAAAAATGGAAATTAAACGGCTAAAGACACTATCCAATCTATGGCTTCTTCCTCGTCTCGGAATACCTTAGCTGAATGGGGTAGGCCTTTAACATAAAACTTTGCCAAGATGCGGTAATGCAGCGATGTGATGATTAGGGCTTCAGCGTAACGCAGTTTTACGGATGTGATAAAACGTTCCGCTTCTTTGTCGGGCGAGACAAATGCTTCACGCGTATCCACTAGTACTTTGTAGGGCTGGTTATTGGATAAAAAACATGCTGCCTCGAACTGCTGCTTTGCTTCAGTCAAATCAAAGTCGGCTTCTGTATTCAGTAATTTCAAACGAATAAATCCACGTTCGTCTTTACTTAACTCTGCAACATTCGTACGTATTATTTTAGCATGCTCCCAGTTGTATTGGAATAAAATAGTAATTAGTGATCCGAATATACAAAATTTAAAGAAACAGATCTATTTCTTCCTTCAAATTATATAAGAATTGGTGCGTAATCAACTATTTACGTGTTGATTGGTTAGAATTTCCAACCAAATTCACGTAAAAACAATTTATCGATGTGCGCGCGCGTGGCTTCATGAGTTACCTTGTCGAGTACCTCTCCAACAAACGCTGCTACCAATAATTTTTGAGCTGATTTTTTGTTAATCCCACGCGCTTGGAGATAAAATAAAGCTTCCTCATCTAACTGCCCAGTTGTTGATCCATGCGAACAACGTACGTCATCGGCATATATTTCCAGTTCTGGTTTCGAATTCACACTTGCCTTCTCAGAAAGTAAAATATTTCCATTGGATTGATAGGCCTCAATTTTCTGTGCATCTTGACGCACGATCACTTTACCATTGAACACGCCAGTAGAAGAATCGTCCATCACACCTTTGTAGGTTTCACTTGAAGAACAATGCTCAAACAGGTGATCAATAAATGTGTGGTTATCCAAATGCTGCTTATCACGCCCCAAATATACTCCGTTGATTTCTGTATGACAGTTAGTGCCTTCCACAAGAATATTTACTCCATTTCTTACTAACAACCCCCCAGTTGTGATGGTGTTCATTAAAAAGCGCGAAGAAGGATCTTGTACAAAATTTTCTTTGGTGATGTTGAACACAGTTTGTTCTTCTGTTTGCAATTTATCGATGGTTAGCCTAGCATTTTCGCCAACAAGACCTTCCATTACCACATTATTCAAACAATCGGAAGCACCAGTTGAATTAAAGGACGTGATAACGTAGAGTTCCCCTCCTTGTTCTACCTCAATAAAATGGCGAGTGTTCCCAACGGCATTCGTTCCAGTCATCACATGGATGAGATGAATAGGGTAGTTTGCTTTTTTATTTTTGCCTAATCGAATCGAAACTCCACCGGTTGAATAGGCTTTATTGATTAATGAAAAAACGTTTTCTTCGGTATCCTCTAGTAATTCCGCGTAAGCCGTCTCGTCCAGCGTTTCAATTCCTTCAATGCTTAATCCTTCATCTTCCAAAATAGTAGAGGCATTTGCGTCAAAGTACCCGTTGACAAAAACAAGTTCATGACATGTTAAGTTCTCTATTTTGTATGCTTCAACTCCTAGGTTAGTGGGCTGCTGTGAAAAGTTTTTATTTGTAATGCGCGAAGTACGCGTATATTTCCAATCTTCTACACGAGTTGTCGGGAAATCCATTCCATTCAGCACTTGTCGTGCCTCTTTTCTAAGGGATGTTAAATTATCGGGCTGAATCCAATTTTCCGTAAATTGAATCACTTTATTTGCTTGTACTGTTTCCATGCTTGATTATGCTTTTTCGTGAATCCAGTCGTACCCTTTTTCTTCTAATTCTAACGCAAGTTCTTTCGGTCCGGTTTTCACGATTTTTCCGTCAGCCAAGACATGTACAAAGTCTGGAACAATGTAATCTAAGAGACGCTGATAATGGGTAATAACAATTACGGCATTGTTAGCATTTTTCAATTTGTTTACACCATTTGCTACAATGCGTAAGGCATCAATATCTAATCCTGAATCTGTTTCATCCAGAATGGCCAACTTTGGCTCCAACATCGCCATTTGAAAGATCTCATTTCGTTTCTTCTCACCTCCTGAGAATCCTTCGTTGACTGCGCGACTCGCTAATTTTGCGTCCAATTCAACCAACGCCGATTTTTCACGCACACGTACAATGAAATCTTTTGCAGAAATTGGTTCTTCCTTACGGTATTCCCGAATTTCGTTCAGTGCTGTACGTAAAAAATTCACATTAGAAACACCCGGAATTTCTACTGGGTATTGAAATGCAAGGAACAATCCTTCTTTGGCGCGATCTTCCGTTTCTAACTCTAGTAAGTCGATTCCGTCAAAGTCCACCGACCCTTCTGTTACTTCATAACCGTCTTTCCCTGCAAGGACAGATGCTAAAGTTGATTTTCCAGCGCCGTTAGGTCCCATTATGGCGTGCACTTCTCCTGCTTTTACTTCAAGATTAAGTCCTTTTAATATATCGTGGTCTTCTACTTTTGCGTGTAGATTTTTAATTGATAACATATTTCTAGTTTAAGTTTATCCTACTGAGTTTTCTAATGATATTTCCAATAATTTTTGCGCTTCCACCGCGAATTCCATCGGTAATTGATTCAACACTTCTTTACAATATCCATTGACTATTAATCCAATTGCTTTTTCTTCGCTAATTCCGCGTTGCAAGCAATAGAATATTTGGTCTTCACCAATCTTGGAAGTGGTTGCTTCATGCTCTATTTTAGCTGTACTGTTTTTACACTCGATGTACGGAAATGTGTGTGCTCCAGAGCGGTCGGACATCAAAAGTGAGTCACATTGAGAAAAGTTACGTGCATGATCGGCATTCGCTGAAATCTGCACTAATCCACGGTATGAGTTGTGCGAATGTCCAGCAGAAATCCCTTTCGAAATAATGGTAGATTTTGTGTTTTTTCCCAGGTGAATCATTTTGGTCCCGGTATCGGCTTGCTGGTAGTTGTTGGTGACAGCTACTGAATAGAATTCTCCAATGGAGTTGTCACCTTTCAAAATACAAGATGGATATTTCCATGTTACCGCAGAACCTGTTTCTACTTGGGTCCAAGAGATTTTAGAATTACGTTCACAAAGTCCTCGTTTGGTAACAAAATTATATACACCTCCTTTACCATTTTTATCACCGGGATACCAGTTTTGAACAGTAGAATACTTGATTTCTGCATCGTCTAATGCAATCAATTCAACGACCGCTGCGTGTAACTGATTTTCATCGCGCATGGGAGCAGTGCACCCTTCTAAATAAGAAACATAGGATCCTTTGTCGGCAACGACCAATGTTCTTTCAAACTGACCGGTTCCTCCTTCGTTGATTCGGAAGTACGTAGACAACTCCATGGGGCATCGAACGCCTTTTGGGATATAACAAAACGAACCATCCGTAAATACTGCACTGTTTAACGCAGCGTAAAAATTATCAGTAGCTGGAACAACTGTTCCCATATATTTTTTAACCAACTCAGGATGTTCTTGAACAGCCTCAGAGAACGAACAGAAAATAATTCCCAACTCATTCAATTTTGCTTTAAACGAAGTGGCCACGGAAACAGAATCCATCACGAAGTCTACAGCCGTTCCTGTCAAACGTTGTTGCTCTTCCATTGAAATCCCGAGTTTTTTCATCGTTTCTTTCATTTCAGGATCAACATCGTCCCAGCTTTCGTACTTTTTAGTTTGCTTTGGAGCAGAATAGTAACAAATATCTTGAAATTTAGGTTTTTCATAATGTACATGCGCCCATTCTGGCTCAGTCATTTGCTTCCATTGCTCAAAAGCCTTTAAACGATATTCAAGTAGCCATTCTGGCTCTTCTTTTTTGGCTGAAATAAATCGGATGATATCCTCATTTATTCCATTCGGTGCCTTGTCAGATTCAAAGTTGGAGGTAAACCCAAATTTATAATCCTGATTTTCCAGGTCTTTTGCTAATTCTTCTTCTGTGTAACCCATACTTTTGATTTCGTTTGGTTCGCTGGTGTAACAATGATAAAAAAGACTTGTTTAGACAGAGAAACTTTCTCCACAACCACACGTTCGATCGGCATTCGGATTCACAAAAACAAAT
>JALQTG010000008.1 GCA_023264075.1 Crocinitomicaceae bacterium | reverse complement strand
TCCCACAAGTCTATTGGGTCAGCAGGTTGAACGTCATAATGTCCGTATACCAATACCGTCGGTAAAGAGGCGTCAATGATTTTTTCACCATATACAATAGGGTGACCTGCTGTTTCACAAATTTCAATATTTTCAGCACCTGCATTTTTCAAGCTTTCAGCTACTTTTTCAGCAGTTTTGCGAACATCCCCATCATATGCAGGGTCTGCTGAAACAGAAGGAATACGCAAAAGAGCAAGTAATTCTTCTAGAAATCGGTCTTTGTTGGTTTGAATAAATGTGTTCGTTTTTTCCATGAGCTTAATGTTGTTCTACAAATTTAATGATTCATGGCGAGCTGTGTAATTTTTTCACAGAAATAGTAAGTTCTTGTATTTTGTATTAAAAAATTATGAAGTTATGCAACCTTTCCGTTTCTTTGTGGGTCTTTAAAAGGAAAAATTCTCTCTTAGATGAAAAAATATAGTTCACAGTTAGTTGCAACGGTTGTTTTTACGGTTCTTTCTGTAGTATCTTGGTCACAGCTTAATTTGAGCCCTAATGGACCAATTACTCCAGTTCAAGCCGTAGAAGACATTTTGATTGGTGCTGGTATCAACGCATTTAACATACAATATAATCCTTCAATTGGGGGAAACGCGAATGTAGCGCAGCCGAATGTTCTTGAGTTCAATGCTGGAGCATCTGCCTTCCCAATTCAGTCGGGTGTAATGATGACAACAGCTTCCGGGGGAGGAAACTTGAATGATCCAGATTTAAATGCAATTACAAGTGGCTCTGCGACGAACGGAGCGGTCATTGAATTTGATTTCGTGCCAACTGGGGATACCTTATCGTTTAACTACATTTTCGCTTCTCTAGAGTATTCGAGTTACACGTGCTCCAACTTTAACGATGCTTTTGGATTCTTTATTTCTGGTCCAGGAATCACAGGGCCATATTCTAACAATGCTGTGAATATTGCAACTGTTCCTGGAACAACAGTACCTGTTGCGATTAACACTGTAAACGGCGGTGTGCCTACGGGTGGAGGATTGGCTTCGACGTGTGCGGCAGCGGATCCTAACTGGCAAAATAACACCATCTACTTTACTACATCGTATAACCCTATTTTCACGGCTACAACAGGTCTTCCTGCATTCAACGGTGGAACAGTTGTATTAGCTGCTACATCTGATTTGGTTTGTAGTGATACGTTTCACATTAAATTGGCCATTGCGAATGACTTTGATACTGCGTTGGATTCTGGTGTATTTTTAGAAGCAAACTCTTTTACATCGGATGTTGTAAACATTGATATACAGGCAGGAGCTTCAGCCTCTGACACCACGTTAGTAGCAAATTGTACTGAGGGAGTTATTTATTTTACACGCCCAGTAAACCAGACTAGCGACACACTAGTTATTTACTTCGGAACGAGTGGGGACGCTGTGGAAGGAACAGATTATAACTTTTTAGCCCCCGGTGATTCTGTTGTTTTTTATCCAGGAGAAGACACTATTTCTTTAACAATTACTCCAACCAATGGTGGTCCTACGGGTAATCCATTTTCATTAACTGTAAGTGCACAAACTGTTACACCTTGTGGAGACACCATTTTTGCTGAGGGAACCATTTGGTTGCTCTTAGAACCCAACTTTGAAACCATGGCTACGGATACTACAATTCTTTGTCAGGATACTTCGGTCACTATATGGGGCTCAGTTACTGGTGGATTCCCTCCGTACAGTTATGAATGGGATGACGGCCAAACAGGAACACCTGTGCAGGTTCCCGTGGTTGGAGAAAACGGTCCATATTATTTTGTTTATACTGCAACAGACCAATGTGGTTTTGAAGTGCAAGATACGGCTATCGTTAACTTGAATCAAACAATTGCCATAGATACGATGTTCCAATTCCCTTCTGAGTGTGGATTGGCAACTGGCGCTGTGTCTGGAATCGGAAGTGGATTTACAGGGACGCCATTGTACACGTGGAATGGTCCGGGCGTAAGTAACCCAAATAATATTAATGCTTCTGTTTGGGAAGACCTGCCATCGGGATGGTATTACTTCTCTATAGAAGATGATGTGTGTGCTGTGAATGATTCGATTTTCTTAGAACAAGATCCACCTCCAACAGCGTCTTTTACACCAAATCCTTCTGTTGGAAATGCGCCGTTGAATGTAACGTTCATTAATAATAGTTCTGGAGGAAGTTCGTATGTTTGGGACTTTGACAATGGTGAAATAGCTTCGACAGCTTCCCCTACGGATCAATCATCTCTCTACAATGAAGAAGGTACATATCTCGTATCTTTAATTGTAACAGAAGGAGCATGTGCCGATACAGCATACCAAACTGTCGTTGTGAATCTATTGTTGCCGTTGTACTTTGATATGCCGAATGTTTTTACACCTAACAATGATGGAAGTAACGACGTCTTTAGTATTAACCCAGAAAATGCAATTGCGTTGGATATGGTGATCTTAAACCGGTGGGGGAATGTTGTTTTTGAATCTACGGATGTCAACGCTGTATGGAATGGTAAAAACATGAATACTGGTGCGCCATGTAAAGATGGAACGTACTTCTATAAATTTACAATTACTGGGATGGATGAGGTAAGCCAAACACACCACGGATTTGTTCAATTATTGAATAGTAAATAATCAGTTCTGATATTCAAAAAAAGCGTCCCATTTTAGGGGCGCTTTTTTTATTTTATCCCCTCATTTTTCCATATCTTCGAATAAAAATAATTGGGTTATGGGAAAGATAGTATTTTTACTTAGTAGTGTATTTATCATGACGTTTGGTTTTTCACAAAATCATCAAATGTCCATTGGGTTAAAGGGAGGTAATGCGGCCGGCGGTCGAATATTCGGAGGTGGGTTGAACTTTAAAACGTTCATCGGAGGAAACAATGCGTTAGAGTTCACTCTAGGTGGTGGAAATAATCACTTAAGAGGCTCGGTAATGTATGAATGGCAGAATTCAACAAGTATTGTCGACGGATTAGATTGGTTTATTGGTGTTGGCGGAGCCGTTGGTACGTGGAACAACCTTTCAACTGGAAATACCTATAATCAAGGATTATATTTAGGGGCTATTGCAGCAATTGGTTTAGATTGGAACTTGGACCCACTAATTGGACTTCCAATTGATTTGGCGTTTGATATGGGTCCTTACATCGGAATTATTAATTCTATCGGTTTCGGATGGGGTGGATCCGGGGCTATTCGTTATGTGATAAAATAGAACTAAAAGAAACACGTAAACAGCAGCAAATAAGTATGTTTTGCTGCTGTTTTCAATGGACTGATTAAAAAACTTTAACTGCCATTCCGTTATTCTACATAACTCAATTTCAACATATTGGATTTACCCATTTCTTCAATAGGAATTGAAGTAATATTGATTACTAAATCTCCTTCCTTTAGCATACCTTCTTTTTTAAGAATGTACTTGATGTCGGCGATTGTATGGTCTGTACTGACTACTTTGTCGTAATAAAACCCACGTACTCCCCAAATCAAATTGATTTGGGTTAGGATGCGCTTGTTGCTTGTAAACACAAAAATTGGCGCTTTCGGGCGTTGTGAAGCAATTTTATAGGCGGTGTAGCCTGAAAACGACATGGTAATGATACCTTTTGACTCCACACGTTGAGATAAGCGCGTCGCATTAAAACAAATTGAATCAGAAATAAAACGTTCTTGATTCTTTTCTGGCAATTCCTCTTTGTGATAAATCGCCTCTGAAGTTTCCATTTTTGTAACGATTTTTGACATCGCATTGATAACTTGAATCGGATGCTTACCTACAGAAGTTTCACCGGATAACATTACGGCATCTGCACCATCTAAAACAGCATTGGCGACATCATTCACTTCTGCTCGAGTGGGTGTAATATTGTCGATCATACTCTCCATCATTTGGGTTGCTACAATGATGGGTTTAGCATGTAAGTAACATTTCTGAATCAGCATTTTTTGCACAAGAGGAACGTCCTCCATAGGAATTTCTACTCCGAGGTCCCCTCTTGCCACCATTATGGCATCTGTTTGACGAATAATATCATCAATATCTTTAACCGCTTCAGGTTTTTCAATTTTTGCAATCACTTTGGCTTTACACTTGCTATTCGCAATGATATGTTTGAGCTCTATAATGTCGCGTGCTGATCGCACAAAAGACAATCCTATCCAATCGAAGTTTTGTTCAATCGCCCAATTCAAATCTTCAATGTCTTTTTCCGTTAAACAAGGAAGGGATATTTTTGTATTCGGCAAATTGACACCTTTATTAGAGGATAATATACCACCGTGGTTAACTTTCGCGATGACCTCATTGGTTCCGTTTGTTTTCAGCACTTCTAATTGAAGTTTTCCATCGTCTAAAAGGATGAGTTCACCTACAGCAACGTCTCTAGGGAGTTCTTTGTAATTGATGGCAAATTTCTCCGCAGTTCCTTCTAGTTTATCGTCGACAACAATCGTAACTTCCTTCCCGTTCTCGAGTAAGACACCGTTGTCCTTCATTTTACGGGTGCGAATTTTTGGCCCTTGAAGGTCCGCTAATAGTGCGATATTTAGCCCGGTTTCACTATTTAATTCTCGGATGGTGTCAATGATTTTTTTATGATCATTATAGCCCCCATGCGAAAAATTGAGACGTGCTACGTTCATTCCGGCAAGCATCATTCCGCGTAAGGTTTCTTTATCGGCACAAGCCGGCCCCATCGTGGCTACTATTTTAGTTTTTTTCATGTGTGTTTGTTTACCTGAATACTTCAAAGTCGATATGACCATTTTTTTTCAGTATCGTAACCAAAGATAACGACTATTCAATCGTTATGTTCAATTCCTGTGTAAAGTTTCAGTTATGTTTGTGTCTTCTTTGTGAAAACGAATCTAAAAAATCAGATGTTTTGCTGATTTTAATTCAAATGGATCAAAATGAAACCCTGTTAAAACACCTGGTGTTTGTTTTAATTTAGCAAGGAATTCGGTCGGTGCTATGACGCCAGACTCTTTGACAATTAGAAAGTAATCGATTTGAGACAGTTCCGGAATTAAAAAGTGAATCCCGTCTTTATTTTTTATCAAATAATAGGTTAATAAATTTTCTTTATCGAACCATTCATAAAATGAGTGAGCGGAGAGGATCTCTCCTTTTTTTCCTGACACCATGAAGGACTCATCAGATTTCACAAGTCTTAAATCAAGACCTTCATTGATTGCCCAGCATGCCCGATAATCAGTGTAATGTGAACAAAACCCGAATAAGTCGAAATCAAAATCATCTTCAATGCTTAACGTAAACTTTGCCATCGATTCCCTGCTTGAACCGTAAAGATAAAAATGTTTGATGATCCTTGTGGAGAATTTTTCCGATTCTATTCTGCGGTGAGTTGATACCAAAAGAATGGATGCTCTTCTCGAATTACACCTAAAACTGGGTGCACTAATTTTGCTTTACCAAACATATTCGCACGAATTTCAAAGGCGTTAACGAATTGTCCGGTTTCAAAACCGTAATAACGAATCGTATAACGTTGCCGCGGATTTAACCCATCTATGGACATCTTGTTAGGCTTCCAGGTTATTTCTTGTGCTGTTTGGAAGTCTGACTCATTGATGAAGCATGGACTTTCGGGGGTAGTTGGTTCCTCATCTGCCGATCCAGCAGTATGTACATTAAACGTTCGGTTGTAAATATACCCTAAGCCTATTTTTCGGTTTTCGGAAAGCCTATATTCGTGGTTTTTAACGGATTTAGAAGCTCCTCGTATTCGCTGACGTTCTCTTCCTTGAATAGTTGTTGTGCTCAGTATGGCACGAGCGGTCGCTGAATTAAAGTAGTGCTCAGCAAGGATGGCTTCTTTCCAAATCTCACGTTCATCAATGGCGTATTGTTGATCGCCGTAAGAGTAACCAAAGGCTGCCCAAATAAAGTGGCCTGCTGCTCCGGAAATCGGGTAGCGCATAAGATCAAGCTTATTTCCTTGCATATTCGAACATACGTGGGTACCGTCGCCATGATCTGATTCAGCGAAAAAAACAGGCTTTGAGTAGGTTTCAGTGAGCCGTTGAATCACGCAATACATGGAGTTTTCTCCTGATTCACATTCAAGGGATGATTTTCCGGGTTTAGAGAGTATTGATTTTTCTGGGGAAGGTGTGTAATAGGAAATCGAGATAACATCGATGTTTTGGTCATACCAGGTACTGTCGCTATATTCCATCCCCTCAATTTCTAGGTGAGAGAAAATACGCTGGTCGCCAGAAGGGAAACGGCCAACAGCTCCTATTAAATGAGGGTCACCTAACTCCTTTTTGATGTAATGAGCAATTTCCTTATGGAAGCGATGAACAGCCATTCGTTCTTTGTTTCCTGCTATGCTATCATAGGGGGTATCATGACTGAATCCGTTCTCGTTGATATGCCATGGTTCACTCATAGGCTCCCACATCATAACTGAAGTCGAATAACCCCAACGCGCAATCATATAGCGATAACGTTGTTTAATGTATTTCATGGCTTCTGGGTTCAAAAACATATCGGAAGGAGTTTTAGAATTAAAGGCCTTAGCATAACAATAAATAGGATTAGGATCTTTGTAAGGCCATGCCTTTGGATCTGGCCAAAAACTGGAATAATCCCATCGGAACTGATAGTAGTCTCCGGCCACCATGAATGGAGTATGCAGCATCATGTTGAAATCAATGAGGACATCTTTGGATTCACAGAGGGCCAGCATTTGGTCTATTTCCCAAGCATAATTCATTCGCTCATAATAATTTCCTAACTCTTCGAATTCAATATCAGAGGCTGAGGGCCCCATGAAGAAACGAAAGTATTTACCGCCTTCATTAGCAAATTGTTTGACGTCGTCTTGAAATAGTTTCCACGCCTCCATATTGAGTTTTTCCTCAGGGTAAAGACTATACAACATGTTATTCCCCATATATGGGTGTGGTAAGTTGATTCCAGTTGGAACAATGACTTCTCCGCCCCGCATAAAATTGGAGTTATTCTCTGATACCCCTACTATTCCGATATTTTCAGACCGTCCGATGTCAAATGAGAGGTGTTGAACAGGGTGTCTTATTGAATCATTCACAGTGACGTGCAGTTCAACTTCCCAACGACCAGTATCCGCAGCTGAAAACCGTATGCGCAGGGGGTATTCATTTTCTTTATCAATCCAGCCATTGATGCGTTCATCCCGGTCCATCTCCCGGTAATAAAATCCGGGTTGAATTACTTTTTTTCCAGATGCCACATGGGTGAATTCAGCTTGAATATTGAGTTCCCACTCCAAGAATGGATTGACCCGCTCTTTCTTCGGAACACTCTTTTTTTGTAAGAAGTTATTTATTTTACGATTCAGTGCAAATGAAGGTCGAATTCCGATTTCTACTTTTTCAAATTGTCCGAAGGACGCGCCAAATAAAACAGCTTCAAGCGGGGCCTCGGGAAGCTCTTGCTGTCCATGCGACAGTCCAACAGAAATAACGAATAAAATAATAACTAATGTAGCTCTCATAGAATAAATTAAATATACGAATACAACACCGGTCGTGAGGGAGAAGCGTCGTTTTCGAAGGGAGCAACTTGTAGGTTCAACATGTATTCCCCATCAGGAATAGCATTGTTTACAAATACTAATTCTGTTATGGTTCGTTCCATATCTGGTGTTGACGGTACTCCCCAGTAAGCGTGGTGAAAAGCTAACGCTCCACCGTCACTTTCTCTGTCTACACTGGGAAGATCTAGTAACAGGTGCTTAACACCTAAACGATTGAGTTCTTCTAAACAATCCAAGGATAAGTAAGGAGGATTGGTGGATGAGTATTGATAGGATTGTTTAGTATTGGTGTTGGGAAGCGTTCGTATAACTACCGCCTCTACGCTCGAATAAGCAGCTAATGCCGCCAATGATTTTTTTGTAATGACGGAATCCATTTCTTCTCCAACGGATAGTTTTTCAGGTGAAACGGATACGAGTACCGCTGTGAAAAAATAAGCGTTTAGCACGTTGTTAATGGAGTGAATTTTCTTCGTAATGTGCCCCAGACACTCGGTGTGGGTTCCATGACCATGTGGATTGAAGTAAATATTCCTAAAATTAACGGCACCACCTAATTCCACCGAACCTACCCATCCGTTTTCCATTACTGGTTCGAAGCGCGGAGGCTTTACGTACCATGCCGTCGGGTTGAGTGGACTATTTGAAAGGGGAAGTGAGATGTCATGCCCTTCTTTTAAATTGATTTTTCGGCCGGTTTCGAGCTGTACAATCATAGCGATTTATGGGAGAGAGTTTTTAAAGGCAGTATAGCGCGCTTGATAATCTTCTGTCCCAGCACATCCTTGCACGAGTTTATTATTGTAAAAGTTGTCAATTCTATTTTCTGGATTCGGATGCGTGCTCAAAAATTCGGGAGGAGAAGCTCCACCAACCTCTTGGATTTTTTGAAAGAATTTCGCCCCACCAGCAGCGTCATAGTCTGTTGGGCACAAATAAATGACAGAAGCTTCATCGGCCTCAGTTTCATGTGACCGCGAAAATTTTAAACCAATGAGTCCGCCGGTGATTTGCCTGAGTGCTTCTCTATTTCCTGCTAAAACACTTAACAAAACTTGTACGCCATACATTTGTGTCATTTGACGTGTTGAATGCCGATAATCCGCGTGAGCGATTTCATGCCCCATTACACCTGCGAGTTGATCTTCAGCATCGAGGAATTTGATCAAACCAGTGTAGACATAAATATATCCACCTGGTGTACAAAACGCGTTTAAAGTATTGTCATCCCGAATGATCCGCAAACGCCATTGAAATTCATCTTTGTGTACCACTTTCCCGCTATTCAGAATACGGTCCCGCATGTCGTAAAGGTATTTATATGCAGCGGGATATTGTGTGCTATCTAAGACAGGATATTTTTGTGGATTTCCATCGATTTCAGCGGCAACTTGTGCGCCTAATTCACGGTCTTGTTGAACGGTGAACAAGTTGAAACCTGTTTTTCCTTCTTTCGGATTGGAACAGTTCGACAGCACTAAAACAGCAGTGATTAATAAGGAAATAGAAACTCGTTTTTTCATAAAATATGATTTAACCGTGATAAAAGTAAATAGATAAAAATTGACAAACAAATCCAATGCTATAGCCAAGGAACAATTGTCCCAATGAATGTTTATTCAGGTAAAAACGACTACTCAACGTTAACGCGCTGAGCAAAATGCATAGGTATAATAGTTCCGCGTAAAAGAACTCCATTTTAAGAAAATAGGAGAAAATAAACCCACAAAGTGCCCCCATACCCATTCCATGCAGGCTGACTTTATATGACTTTGTAATTAAAAGCGCCAACAAAGAAGAAATCGCTCCTCCAATAGCCATGGCTTTTAAGATTGTTGGGATATATCCTTCTTGATAGGTCATAACACCGTAGAGCACAACACAGTAAAAAATCATAATACCAATAGGGACGCCCCGCTCCTCCTTATTGTCCAACGAAAGGCTTGAAATTGTTCGATTCACTTTGAGCATAATGAGTGAAAGACCTGGGGCAATTGTAATGAAAATTAGGAACAAATAAATGAACGAAACTTTTAATGTTTCCGGGTAATGATACAAGGAATCCCATAACATGAAAGTTTTCGGTGTTGACGGGATATATAATACAGCGAGTAACGCATAAACAGGCGTAAATAGCGGTAAAAAAATCCAAGAAACAATTTCTGCGAGTAATCTCATTACAGCTCCTTACGTAATCGTGCAACTGGAATATTAAGTTGCTCTCGGTATTTAGCGATCGTACGACGGGCGATGTTGTACCCTTTTTCTTTTAGGAGGGCGGCTAATTTTTCATCCGTTAACGGCTTTCGTTTTTCCTCTGCCTCAATAGCTTCCGATAAAATTTTCTTCACTTCTCGGGTGGAAACATCCTCTCCTGAATCAGTTGTTAATGATTCAGAGAAGAAATATTTGAGTGAAAAAACACCGTATGGTGTTTGCACATATTTAGAGTTCGCGACACGTGAGATCGTGGAAATATCGAGGTTAACAAT
>JALQTG010000006.1 GCA_023264075.1 Crocinitomicaceae bacterium | reverse complement strand
CACCTTTATAAAAGGGAAAAAAGTCTACTCATTGGAATAGACCTTTTTCTGCAAAACTCAATTTAACAAACCAGAAAAGTAAACCGAGTTATTCTTTAATTAAAAAGACGGACATGAAATCGTTCTAAATGAAGGTGGTCTGTCTTTACAGTTGAAGTAAAGTCCAAGCGACACTTCATGTGAACCTCCTGATACTCCATTATTTAATCTAGACACTGTTACATCGTAACTATATCCTACTTTAAATGTTCCTGTGTTAATACCAACAGATAGGATGAATGCATCTCTACTTCTTACCCAAGCACCAACAGTAAATGCACCATATTTAACGTACGTACCAATATTTAACTCCATAAATCCTTGTTGGTATTGATAGATAATGTTTGGCATGATGGAAGTAGAATTCTGATATTGGGATTTACTTCCTAATGGAATGTCAGCACCAATGTGACCATTAAAACGAATCGGCATTTTGCTATCCCCAATGATCATTGACTCGTTGGGCATATTTAAGTGGTGAGCAGAGAACCCAAAGAAAAAGTTTTTGGTGTACCCTAACATACCTGCGGAAACATCAAAGAAACCGCGGGAACCACCTCTCGGAACATCTCCTGTGGCATAAATAAATCCTCTGCGTGGATCAATCATATCTCCAAATGTCAATTTATCCCAATCTAAGAATTTTTGATTCCAAGTTGCCTTACCAGCAAATGTTATAGTGAATTTACGATTCACTTTTAAATGATATGCATAGATAAGGCTCAAGGTAGTGTGGTTAATCGTACCCTTTCCTTGCTGATCGTGCGTTGCAATAACACCAATACCACCAGAAATATTCTTGAAGTATTGATCGTAGGAAGCGGAATAGGTAACAAATGTACCGGATAACGCTGGCCATTGGTTACGGTAGTTTAACGCAAAACGAGGACACCCATGAGTTCCTGCAAATGCAGGATTCAAATAGATAGGGTTCGCGTAGAACTGCGAAAAGTGCGGGTCTTGCGCATAACTACTTGAAAAACATATCGCTAGCAAAGATGTGAGCGTCAGTTTTCTAATATAACTTTTAATTCTTAGCATAGTTTCTAACTTGGCTATATCTCAAACAACCGTCAATGTTACGAAAAATTTTGCGCATAGTTACAAAAAAAATATAAGTCTTTGAAATATCATTGTTTTTTTGCCGTTTTTGAACATGTGATTAATGCATTTGTTTTATGTTTACAGCCGCACAAACTAGATTAGAGATTCTATGTTGGATATTCGATTAACAATTTTGGTACTTTCGTCACTGTTTATTAGTGCGTATTCGATGGGTCAAAAGTCAGAACAATTATCTATTGAATTATCCTGGGGACAATCGCCCGATTCATACACAATCAATGAAGGTGTTCCTCAATTTCTTCCTGCATTAAAAAATGGATATTTCAATGGTGAAACGTTTAGCTATATTCAACAATTTGAGCGAGTAAACTCCCTGCATTGGGAGGTGACAGTGCAAAGTTTCAGTGATCTTTCTTTATCTCCAGATGAACAAAAGTTTGTAGAGCAATATCCAAGTACTGTAGCAGATGAGTTTGATCTTATCGTAAAGAATCATAACGCTCGTGAGAAAAGAATAGTTTCCATTGAATTTCTTCCTTTTGTGCATATAAACGGTTCCGTTCGAAAGATTTCATCAGCTACTTTCAATATTGTCAAACTTCCAGGTTTTCAGAGAAAAAGTGGAAATTTTGCCGCAAATTCTGTTCTTGCGGATGGCTCTGGCGAATGGTATAAGATCAAAGTTACTGCAGATGGTGTGCACAAGATCGACTACGATTTCTTGAAAAATATTGGGGTAGACGTAGATAACTTAAATCCTAATCAGTTAAATATTTATGGAAATGGTTTCGGTAAATTACCTGAATTAAATAGCGTTTGGCGTCCGGATGATTTAGTGAAAAACTCAATTCAAGTAATTGATGGTGGGGATAATTCATTTGATCCTGGGGATTATATTCTATTCTATGGAAGTGGACCGCATCGCTGGTATGTTGGCGGGTCCTATGGCTTTTCGCGTGAACGCAATATATATGCAACGTATTCCGCGTATTACATAAATATTAGTTCCAGTGCCTCTCCTTTGAGAATAGCTGCAGGTCCTGAAGTGATAGCATTACCAACACATGTAGTGACAGATTTTGATGCTTTTGGTATTCATGAAACTGAATCTATTAATTTATTAAAGGGGGGACAACGTTGGTATGGAGAAGAGTTTGACGCTCAGTTAAGTCAGAATTTTGTATTTAATTTTCCGAACTTGATTACAAGTGAACCCGTGATCGTTCGTTCGTTTTTTTCCTATAAATTTGGCGGTGGTGGGGCGAATTATACCGTATCCAATAACGGGGTGACCATTGGAAACGTTTCATTAGGAGGGATTAGTGATGCGAATAGTGTAGGGCGTGCAGGTTTCACATCTGTTCCTGGTCAGTTTTCGCCAACGTCTTCGGTGTTTACGTTGACAGCTACATTTAATCGTTCAATCCCCTCAGATGTGGGGTATCTTGATTTTATTGAGGTGAATGCCAAAAGAAGCCTTGTTTTTACTTCTGGTCAATTGAATTTCCGAAATCGTTCCTCAATAGGAATTGGAAATGTCACTGAATATCAGGTATCTGGATATCCGACGAATGGAGTAGTTTGGGACGTAACAACATGGACAAATCCTGAAGTGGTCCAAGGTGATTTGGTGTCTGGAACTTTCTTATTTAAATCCAACTCAGACTCATTGAAAAGTTTTATCGTTTTTGATGGTTCTTCATATTTTACCCCAGAATTTGAAAAGCGGGTTGAATTTCAAAACCTTCATAGTCTCCCAGCTGCAGATTATTTGATTGTTACACATCCGAATTTCTTGAGTCAGGCCAATCGACTAGCTGGTTTGCACGAGGAAAACGGGTTGTCAGTTCATGTAGTTACGTTGGAGAAGGTGTATAACGAGTTTTCTGGAGGCACACAAGACCCAACAGCAATTCGAACTTTTGCCCGGATGTTTTATGAACGCGCAGAAGGAGATCCTTCATTGATGCCAAAATATTTGTTGTTGTTTGGAGATGGTACGTACGATCCGTTGAATCGAGTCGCAAATAACAACTACATGTGTCCGGTATATCATTCTGTTACCTCTGAAGGATATGTTTCGACATTACTATCGGATGATTACTTCGGGTTTCTTGATCCTTCAGAATCATTTAGCCCGAGCGATAATTTGGATATTGCGGTTGGTCGGTTAACTGCCACCACAGCAGAGGAAGCCCGAGATTTGGTAAACAAAATTGAGCATTACATGAGAAACGGGTCTAATCTTTATGCCTCTTCGGGAGTGCTTTGCGGTGATGATGGATTTGCGAGTACACAAGGTGATTGGAGGTTACGTTACACTGTTGTCGCCGATGACGAAGAAAATGGTTATTTCTTAATTAACGATTTGGAACCCGCATACAATTACGTTAAGGCGAATCATCCAGAAATGAATGCAAATAAAATTTATTCTGATGCATTTTCGCAAATTTCTACGGCCGGAGGAGAGCGTTATCCAGAGGTGAATACTGACATAGATCGAAGCATTGAAAATGGCTCAATTATGACTTGTTACGTAGGCCATGGAGGTGCTATGGGAGCAGCTTCTGAACGAATTATGACAATCGGCCAAATTACAAATTACAGAAATATCAATCGACTAACACTATTTGTCTCCGCAACATGCGAATTTGGACGAATTGACGATAATGAGCGAGTCTCCGCGGGAGAATGGTTCGCTCTTAATCCACTGGGTGGTGCAATCGCCTTGATGACAACCACAAGAGCGGTTTATTTTTCTACGAACTCAATTACCACGTCGTCCTTTTTTGAACAAGTTTTCTTACGTAGTACAAATGGACTTCCAAGGACTTTTGGAGAAATTATAACGGATACAAAAAATAATATAAGTACAGCAGTATCCAATAACAAGCGCAGCTTTATGCTTATTGGTGACCCAGCCTTAAGAATTGCATTACCGTATGAAAAAGTTGTGTTAGATTCGGTCAACGGAAACCCTGTTGCGCTTACTCAAGATACATTAAGAGCATTATCTAAAGCACGTTTCTCAGGTCATCTGGAGGATCAGTTTGGGAATGATTTAACTGGGTTTAATGGACTTTTACAACCTTCTATTTTTGATAAGTCAAAACTCCAGAATACGTTGAGCAATGACGCCAATTCTCCCGTAATATCGTTTGAGGAGCAGAAAAATGTATTATATCGTGGAAAAGTTTCTGTGACTAATGGTTTATTCGACTTCGACTTTATTGTACCCAAGGATATTGATTACGCATTTGGGGAGGGAAAGTCAAGTTTTTTTGCGTTCAATCCATCGAATGAAAATGCTGGAGGCTATAGTACAGAGTTTATCGTTGGAGGTATAGATACCAACGGATTGTTGGATAATGTAGGACCTGAAATCACACTTTATATAAATGACGAAACATTTGTCAATGGGGGGATTACGGATGAAACCCCCATTTTGATAGCTCAATTATTTGACGAGAGTGGAATTAACACTGTTGGAAATGGAATCGGTCATGATATTACAGTGGTTTTAGATGAAGAGACCAGCGATGCGAAAGTACTGAATGAATTTTATGAGGCGGATTTAGATACCTATCAAAGCGGCCGATTGAGTTATCCGTTTACATCATTAGCACCTGGTATTCATACCCTAAAATTCAAAGCTTGGGATGTGAATAACAATTCGTCTGAAGCATCACTAGAATTTGTAGTCCAGGAGAAGGTAGGTGTGGCACTTGAACATGTATTGAATTACCCCAATCCGTTTACCACATCGACTCAGTTTATGTTTGAACATAACCAAGTTTGCGCGGCATTAGAAACACAGATAGAAATTTTTACTTTAACTGGTAGGTTAGTAAAAACCATTAATGCTGATGTAAAAACTCAAGGGTTTAGAACTGAAGGGATATTTTGGGATGGAAAGGATGATTTTGGCGACCAATTAGCGAAAGGAGTGTACGTTTATCGTGTGACAATTACTAATCCCGATGGAGGCACTGCTCAGGCGATGGAAAAATTGTATCTTTTGAAATAGTTAAACAAAATAATAACTCTTTTTCCTTATATTTGCTAGATTGATTATATAACCAAAGATATTAAATGAATAAAAAGCTCATCATCGCGTTGGCGTTAACACTTTTTGGACCTGATGCTTCTGCTCAATCAACTGGTGGCAGTGAATTACAGTTGAATACGATCACAACGGCGGTTCCTTTTTTGCAAATCACACCTGATTCTAGATCCGGAGCAATGGGAGATGTAGGAACTGCCTTAAGTCCTAGCTCAAGCAGCTTATTTTGGAATACCTCTATGCTTTCTTTTGCAGAAGAAGATATGGAGATTTCGTTGTCGTATTCACCTTGGCTTCAGCAAATTGCGCGTGATATTAATTTATCTCATTTAACGGGTTATAAGCGTATCAATGACAGAAATGTAATTGGAGGTTCTCTCCGATTCTTCAGTCTTGGTGAAATTGTTTTTACCGATGAAACAGGCAATCAAACATTGGTTCACGTGCCTTTCGAAATGGAGTTGTTGGCAGGTTATTCCTACAAGTTAAATGATAATTTTGCACTGGGTTTGAATGGTAAATTCATCTACTCAAACCTTACGGCTGGAATTGCTGTTGCTGGTGCTCAATCAAAGGCAGGCTTGGCCGGAGCTGCCGATGTTTCGTTTTCGTACGTAAATGACGATGTTCAGTTAGGCGGTGCAGGAGGTCGAATGGCGTTTGGTGCAACATTGAACAATTTGGGAAATAAGATTTCTTACACTGAGTTGGATGACAGAGACTTTTTACCAACCAATCTTAAATTGGGATCTGCATTGACGTTTGATTTTGATAAATACAACGTGTTAACTTGGGCCGTGGATGTTTCGAAATTATTGGTTCCAACACCACCTGCGATTTTGAATATTGGTGGAACACCAACCATCGTCTCTGGATACGATCCTAACGTGGGAGTTGTACCAGGGATGTTACAGTCTTTTTATGATGCTCCAGGTGCCTTAACACGTGACGAGAATGGTGATTTTATTGAGAATCCGGACGGCTCATATCAAGTTGAGGATGGGTCTAAGTTGAAAGAAGAATTGACTGAGATTATGATTGGTACAGGTGTAGAGTACTGGTATAATGATGTATTTGCGGCCCGTGGAGGTTACTTTTATGAAAACCTTAATAAAGGTGCGCGTCAGCACTTAACATTCGGAATTGGTTTGAAATACAACATGTTTGGAATTGACTTTTCGTATTTAACATCGCTGCGCAGGAATAATCCACTGCAGAACACAATTCGTTTTACTCTACGTTTGCACCTAGGTAATTCAGGCAAAACTACAGGTTCCGTTAAGCCAGATTAATGAAGCTTCGAATTGGTTTTGGGGTTGATGTTCATCAGCTCGTCTCAGATAGAAAATTGTTTTTAGGAGGAGTCGAAATCGCTTCTGATTTAGGAGCGCTCGGTCATTCCGATGCTGATGTGTTGCTGCATGCTATTTGTGATGCGATGCTTGGTGCATTGAACCTGCGTGATATTGGTTTTCACTTTTCTGACCAGGATCCAAAATACAAAAATATCGATAGTAAAATCTTATTGAAAGATTCCTATGAATTAATTAAAGAAAAGGGATTCAGAATCAATAATATCGATGCAACGATCATCGCCGAAAAACCAAAGTTAAATCCTCATATTCCCGCTATGCAAGCTGTAATTGGGGAAATTTTAGAAGCGGATATAGACGAGATTTCTATTAAGGCAACCACCCACGAAAAAGTAGACTCTTTTGGGAAGCGCGAGGCAATTAAGGCGTATGCCGTTTGTCTGCTTATTGCTGAATAATGAAAATCATTAATTCAATTATTTTTTTCGAAATAAGCTATTGAACTTGGCCTCTTGGTCTTTCATTAAGTCTTCTAAATCTTGAGGGACTTCTCGCTTCCAGCGCTTGTGCGACCAGATCCAAAATTGAGGAGTCTGTTCAATTATTTTTTCCAATCGTTGCGCGTGCGCCTCTGTAATTTCACCCCATTTGGTTTGGTGAGGTGTTTCAGTAATGAGTTCCAAGAGCATGGTGTAGTGTCCGCGCTTAGGTTTTTCAACATGAAAGAAAACGATTGCTTGATTATATTTATTAGCTAATAACTCAGGTCCGAAAATTACGGGTGTATCTTGGTGTAAAAACTCCATCCAGTAGCTTTTACGCGCATCGGCAGGTGCTTGGTCGGCAAGCACAAGTGTTGCAGTTGGAACAGACGTGGTATCACTAAAATAATCGTGAACGTTTTTAGCGTTAATGATGTGCATCCCAAATCGTGAGCGGTGCGAATTGATTTTTTTATCCCAAAATTTGCTGGTCATGGGCATTCCAATTCCTGCGGCTTGATGCGAAAAGAAGAGGTTCTGCCCGGTGATTAACCATTCCCAATTATTGTAATGCCCAGAGACTAATAAAACACTTTTATTTTTTTGAAATAACGCCTCCATTACTTCTGGATTACTCACCTTAAATCGTTTACGTAACTCGCGCTCGGAGATAGTCAAGTTTTTTGCTCCTTCAGCTAAGAGATCTGTCAGGTGTCGATAAAACTTGCGTTCAATTCTGCGCTGTCCGCTTGGTGCTAACTGAGGAAATGATCGTTTTATATTGTTGCGAACTACCTCTCTCCGATACGGAATAAGTGTTATGAGTAGTATATAGAAAATATCGGTAAAAGCATACATCACCGGGAGGGGTAAGTATGAAACGGGTAGAATGAGACAGTAATATGCAAATCTTGCCAACATGCCGTTGATTTGAATCAAAAATACACTTTTCTCATCAAAAGATGGTAGAATTATTGAAACCCTCGTTCTTTCTTAATTGCTTCGTAAGCGTCTTGCACACGTTGAAATTTTTCCTTTGCACCTTTTTGAAATTCCTCCCCCATTTGAGCCACCTTATCAGGATGGTGCTGTACCGCCAATTTGCGGTATGCTTTCTTTACCTCTTGATCAGTAGCTGCTTTGGTAATTCCAAGTATTTTATAATCACTCTCTGTATCGCGGTGAAACATGTTTTTCACACTTGAATAATCGCCCGTAGATACCCCCATAAAATGCGCGATATTTTCAATCATTTGCTGCTCCTTATCTGAGACATGTCCGTCCGCTTGAGCAATACCAAATAAATAATGTATGAGCTGTACGCGAGCTTCCGGCTGCACCCGCATGCGGATGTCGCTGCAGATTTCATTTAATGGAAGCGGTTGTGGTTGATCGATGAATGACTTTAAGGTTTTTAAATGCTGTCGGGTAAATTGCGGACCGAATTGGACCGTTAAAAATTGTTTGACGTAGTTCAATTCTGATTTTAGAATTTTCCCGTCAGCCTTCATAACTGCCGCCGAGAGAACCAGGAGCATGGTTGGGAAATCATAGCGTTGACTCTGTTGGCGATAAAATTCGAAGATATCCTGTGAGGAACGAAATTGTTGGCGATTGCCTCCTGACTGACCAGATCGTTCATTCAGTAACGCGGCGGCTCGTTGAAAATTATCGATGAAACCTCCAATTAGAAAACCGAAAAAAGCCCCCCAGAACGTTTTGGTTAACATATAGCCAGCAAAGGCTCCAATCCATTTAAATAATCCCGTCATTAAGTTAGAATTTAGAACTTAGAATTTAGAGTTTAAAATCTAAGTTCTAAATTCCGATTTCATAATTAAACCAATTCTATACTTCTATTCACAAATTCCGTAAGGGCTTCTCCCTTCAGCATTCCTTGTGAAAGCAGCGCTAAATCAGTAAGTTGTTTAACTTTTTGTTCTTTCGCCTTTTTCTTTGATTCGTTCAGTATTTCAGAAACCTTTGGGTGATTACTGTTTACAATAAGGTTGTAGATTTCTGGAAATGCACCATAAAAACCAGCGCCGCCCAATTGCTGTTGCTCTTTCATTCTTCGTATGAATTCTGGCTGAGTAATAACAATTGGAGCTTCAGTTTCTGACATGCTTTCAAATTGAATTTTGAATTTGTCTTTGTTTACCGCGCCTTCGAAAATAGGTATCAATTTTTCTTCGTCCTCTTTGGATAATTTAGAAGGAATTTCGTCTTCTTTCTTAATTAATTTGTCAAGAGTGTCGGCATCTACACGCGCAAAACTTACGTTGTCAAGTGTGGATTCCATTTTAGAAATCCAATGTGAAGCTAAAGGCCCCGTTAAATCTAACACTTCATAACCTCTGTCTTTGGCAGCTTTTACAAAGCTATATTGGGCCTCTTGGTCGTTCGTATATAAGTAGATTGTTTTGCCGTCTTTATCCGTTTGCAATGGAGAAACTTTCTCCTTGAATTCATCCAAGGTAAAGTACTTCCCATCTGTGTTTTTAACTAAAGAGAAGGCCTTTGCTTTATCGAAGAACTTGTCATCTGAGAGCATTCCGTATTCTACGAAAATACGCAGGTCTTCAAATTTACTTTCAAAATCTTCACGATCTTTTGTAAACATTTCCTTTAGCTTATCGGCCACTTTTTTAGTGATGTGCGCAGAAATTTTCTTCACATTTCCGTCACTTTGTAAGTAAGAACGCGAGACATTCAACGGAATATCTGGAGAATCGATCACACCATGTAACAACGTCAAAAATTCAGGTACAATTTCAGCTACGTTGTCGGTAATGAAGACTTGATTTGAATACAATTGAATTTTATTCTTCTGAACTTCTACATTTTCCTTAATCTTAGGGAAGTACAAAATCCCCGTTAAGTTAAATGGATAGTCTACGTTTAAGTGAATGTGAAACAATGGCTCTTCAAATGTCATCGGATACAACTCGCGATAGAAAGCTTTATAATCCTCATCTTTCAAGTCAACAGGCATTTTCGTCCATGTCGGCTCAGTATTGTTCACTTGATTAGGAACTTCAAAAGAGATTTGTTTTACCTTGTCATTTTCATCTTTTTCTCCGGATGGATCATCCTTGTGTTCTGTACGCGTCCCAAAAATAACTGGTATAGGCAAGAACTTACAATATTTCTCAAGAATACCGCGAATTCTATTTTCTTCTAAGAATTCCTTGGAATCTTCCGTGATATACAAAACGATGTCAGTACCACGAGTTTCTTTTTCGATTTCAGTAAGCGTATATTCCGTGGTACCGTTACTTTCCCATTGTACACCTTTTGAGCCGTCGTGGCGAGCCAAAGAACGGATTTGAACTTTTTCCGCTACCATAAAGGCAGAGTAGAACCCAAGACCGAAGTGACCAATAATTTGTTCTGCGCCGTCTTTTCCTTCGTATTGTTTTACAAATTCTTCTGCACCCGAAAAAGCAATTTGATTAATGTATTTATCAATTTCCTCGGCATTCATACCAATACCTACCCCTATTGGCGTCACTGTTTTATCGCCCGATTCCTACGATTATTTTGATAAATATTTTGACTTTCAAAAGAAAGCTGATTTTGAAAGCGTCCTTTTTCCGATTCTGGCGAAAAAAAACCAACT
>JALQTG010000175.1 GCA_023264075.1 Crocinitomicaceae bacterium | reverse complement strand
CGTCCGAATTTCATCTTGAATCTCTTGACTTGCATCCTTTATTTGGCGAATTCCACGACCAAGAGAGCGGGACATACCAGGAATGCTTTTAGCCCCAAAAAAGATGAGGATGAATAACAAAATCACAATGATTTCAGAACCTGCTATACTGTTTAAAAATAACACCATTGGCACAAAGATAAGTAGAAAAATAGAAGTTAGAAGTCAGATGGTATAAATTAGAACGGACACAAACAAAAAATGGCTAACCAGTAGATTTACTAATTAGCCATTTCTTTATATAAAGAAAAACTATTCTTCGTCTTCTTTAGTTCCTTTCACCAAGTCAACAACCGCAGGGGAAGCGATACATACAGAAGAGTAGGTACCCACAATCACACCAATCATTAAAGCGAACACGAAACCTTTAATCGCTCCTCCATCAAAAATGAAGATAGTTAACAACACAATAAATGTAGATAACGAAGTATTAATTGTTCTGCTAAGCGTAGAGTTAATCGCATCGTTAATTACTTCTTTTCTATCCTTACGACGGTATTTCACTAAGTATTCTCTTAATCTATCGAATACTACCACGGTATCATTAATCGAGTAACCAACTACCGTTAGAATCGCCGCAATGAACGCTTGGTCTACTTCCATGTTAAATGGAAGAACACCATGTAGCAATGCGAATACACCAAGCACGATAATTACGTCATGTGCCATCGCCAGCAATGCTCCTAAACCATATTGCCACTTTCCGAAACGAATCAAAATATAAAGGAAAATGATAATCAAGGATAAAAAAATCGAAATTAACGACGATGATTTTAATTCATTCGAAATTGAAGGAGATACCGAACGACTGTTTTCAATCTTCGCTGCCCCATAAACATCTGCATTATCAGCCAGTGTGTTTTCGATACGCGTGCGGACCTCATTTTCAGAATTTGGAACACCCTGCATGAAATCAGTTGCAATCTCCACGCGGAAATCAGAATTACGCTTCTTCACCTCAACCGATGCATTCGTTCCATTTTCATCCACCAATGCTTCACGGAGAAGGCTATTAAGTTCTCCTACCTTATCAGCCACAGGCTCAGTAAAGACAGTTTCATAACTTCTACCTCCAGCAAATTCAATACTTGGCTTCAGCTCTCGCGTGAAGATGGCAATAAGACCTCCAATCACTAAAACAGAAGAAACGATGTAGAATTTCTTTCTATTCTTAATAAAACCGAAGCTTAGATTCTGGAAAGCACCTTTAGTGAGTTTTGTTGAGAATTCAAATGTTCCTTTCTTCGCCAACTGAAATTCAAAAATCAATCGTGTAATTACTACAGCTGCAAAAACAGAAGTAAAGATACCAATGATCAGTGTTGTTGCGAAACTCTCAATTGGTCCAGTTCCGAAGGTTTTCAAAACGATTGCCGTCAACAAGGTTGTAACGTTCGCATCAACAATCGAAGACAATGCTTTGGAATATCCGTCTTTAATCGCCAACTTCATTCCTTTTCCGTCAGCTACTTCTTCACGAATACGCTCAAATATAAGAACGTTCGCATCCACAGACATACCAATTGTCAGCACAATACCAGCAATTCCAGCTAACGTCAGTACTGCTCCGAAGGCGGCTAAGAAACCAATTATAAACACAATATTCAATGCTAAAGCAAAATCGGCTACAACACCAGCCTTACCATAATAGAAAATCATGTAAAGAAGCACTAATGCCAAGGCAATTCCAAACGAGATCAATCCAGCTCGTGAGTTTTCAGCACCGATCGTAGGACCAACAACTGCTTCATCAATTATGACACATGGAGCGGGAAGTGCACCTGCATTTAATAAAGTTGATAATGCTTTTGCCTCTTCAGAAGAGAAACCTCCCGAAATCAATGTGCTACCTCCACGAATAGGACCATTAATAACTGGAGCACTGAATACCTTGTCATCCATCGCTATCGCAATAAAATTACCAACGTTCTCTGCAGTCATATCTCCCCATTCTTCTGCACCACGACCAATCATATCAACTGATACACCGATGGTTCCGTTATCTGGATCAACAGATACTCGTGCATTTCCGATGTCTTGTCCACCTACACGTGCCTTACCATTCTCAGGAACTTGTAATGCATACAATGTGTAATATAACGTATCGTTGTCGTTGAACTTAATTTCTTTCGCACTCCAAACAAATCGAATATTCTCTAACAACAATTTGTCAGCTTGTGCTTTGATTAAATCATTAATCTTAACTGTATCGCGCGCTTTAGCGAAACCTAATTGAGGTGAATTGGAATATTTATTTTCAGCATCAATGTTCGGCATGAACATACGTGCAAACTCAGATACCTTCTGAACTGTATCGTTCTCTTCTTCCGCCAACATATCTTCTAAGCTCAAATCTCCTGTTACAGTTGAATCTACTTCTGCAGTTGTTGACGAGTCAGAAGTAGCAGTCTCATCCAAGAAACTTGCATCTTCCGTTGATTCAGCGACCTCAGTCACCGTATACAATTCATTGAAAAAACCACCAATCTCAGAAGCTTTCGCAGCTAGGAAAAATTCCAAATTCGCGGTAGCCTGTAATCTTCTACGAACTGTTTCCTGGTCTTTCACCCCAGGAAGTTCGATGTAGAGTCGGTTGTTTTCTAAGTCCTTAGTAATATTTGGCTGTGCCACACCAAACTGGTTGATACGGTTTTCCATAATTCCCTCAACTCCATCCAAAGAAGACTCCGCAAGACCTTTTAAGTAGTTTACGACTTGCTCATCCGTCGCTTTATTACCAATTTCTGAAACAATCTCCTCAGTACTAAATTCACGAATCAATGGTCGCTCTGGAGAAATTGCTTTGTGCTCCGCCGCAAACAGATCCACAAAGTCTCCTCCGTTTTTATTGTAAGCAGCCACAGCATTTTCATATGGTTTTATAAAATTCAAATCTCTTGGATTCAATGCTTTGTTCTTTAATAACTCAGGCATTGAAAGCTCGAGTGTCACGGACATTCCTCCTTTAAGGTCAAGCCCAAGGGAGATACTCTTATCCTTAACTTCCTGAAAAGTATTTCCAAAAAACACCTCTTCAGTATTCTTTTCTTTCAAGATCTCATTAATGAAGGCCGCCTTAGCCTTATCTTCTGCTTCAATATCTGAAGTAAAGTTTACATAAGTTCCATTTGGCAAAAGTGCATCAGAATCGCCAGACTCAGACTTCAACTCTTCTACACGCTCTATAGCGAGTGCTTCTGCCTCTGCTTCAATGTTGTTACCCACAAAGGTAAATGTGAACTGGTAGATACTAACGATGGCAATTAAAACCGTAAAAAACCAAAAAAATCCTTTATTACGCATGTCGAAATGTCGTTTGTTTATTTAATAGCTGGCAAATATAGAATTTCCATTCTTTAATAGCAACAAGAAACATAAAATACGACGTTTTTATTTTAGCGGGCACAACAGTTAGTCGAAAGTCAAAAATGGAAAGTGGAAAGGCGATTAGCTATTTTATGAAAAATCTACTGCTCGATAGGCCCTCCCTTAAACTGAGATCCTTTATTTTTAACATAGGGAATAAAATACTTAAAATCGAACGAGACCTGAGCGCCTTGAATCTCGCTAAACGCCACAAATTTTTCGGTATCATACCGATATTCTGTTGCAATACGCAATACAGGGGTTACTGGAATTTTACCAGAAATTCCTACATAAAAAATTCCTTTTTTCTCTGACCTGAATTCAAAACCAACGTTTGCATTAATGTCTGCACTAAAAAAAGAAAGTCGTCTCCCCTCGAAAATAAACTGATGCGTTCCTTCAGGATTGATAACTGCGCGAACATTAGAGGGATAATAAATCAAAGACGTCCCCAAACTGGAGTTCATATAAAATCGATCCGACAATTTAATATACACCAAGAAATTGATTGGAATGTCAAAATTAATGTAGCTCAACCCATCCTTTCCTAGGATTGACGAATCGGGCACGTCGTAATCCACGCTGAAATTTCGCTTCGTGTAGGATATTCCCGTTTCGATGGCCAACAACTCGGTTAAACCTATACGAACAACACCACCATAGGTATATCCTAATCGAGGGGATACAACTGAAGTGAACGGGCCCTCACCAATTTCGAATGGTCGATCTCCAACAACACTAACAGGAATTAAAGGCTTGTACTGAAATCCAAAGTAATTGTCTGCTTTTTTCTTCGTCTTCACTTGGGCGATAACCTCGCTGTACAAGACCGTGATTATCATAATCAGAAAAATGCCAATTCTATTCATGCCTTAAAAATACAACTATTCCGAAGGTGAAATTAACGCATCTTGAACAGAATCATTGTATGCTTGCTCAATGTAATTTCGCTCAATCACATCTGGACGGGTTAAATAGCCCACAAATGCAAAAACACAAATTCCAATAAAAAAAAGTAGTAATGCCCATCTCAAGAAGTGATTAGGGATAATGAATTTTCGGTGCTTACCCTCTACGGAAAAGTTAATGGCCTGAACCTTCTTATAATCCCTATTCCTTATTGCATAAAGGAAAATCATTTTTGTTCTACCCTGCTCTTCCCCTTTTTCAAACCATATTTTCCGTTCGATTAGTGTTTCCTCAAAATGAGCAGCACGCGATGCGTCACCAAAGCGAAAAACGACGTAATCAGGATTCGTTGGATGACGGACATAATTAACAAGTCCAAGGTCAACTATATTCTCTACTCCTGGATCCATTCTGTTACATATTCAATGGGTTTTCTTTGTCCTTTTGGCCAATCATTGGCTGGGTAGCCCACATAAAACAAACCTAGGCACTTATCCTTAGGCCCTATTCCTAAAAACGCGTTCATTTCCGGGGTGTAAATCAGTTTTGGAGTTGCCCAAAATCCACCTAATCCATATGCCGTGCATGTCAAGTACATATTTTGAATAGCACAGGCCACCGCTTCCACCTCTTCAATCTCTGGGATTCGCTCTTCTTTTTGACGCTCCATGCAAACGGCTATTACCGCACCCGATCTGGCAGGACGATCAGTCATGCGTTGAAGTTTAAGCTCTTTTTGTTCCTCTTTCGGTACCGTAGACAAATAAAGTTCACGCAAAAAATCTCCCAACTTCACTTTGCCCTCTCCCATGAACACCTTAAACCTCCATGGTTGCGTCATTCCATGCGTAGGTGCCCATATTGCATTATTCAATAACAACTCCACCTGCTCCTTATGTACTTTTCGTTCGCTAAAGAACTCCGGATAAATGGTTCTTCGATCCTTTATGAGCGCAGTAATTTCACTTAAATTGTACTTCATGTGCTTTAGATATCTCCTTGTTCGATCAAGAACACAGTATATTACCGTTTGTTCGCTAATTTACCTAATGCAGTATCCAAAGCAGCTTTGATTTTATTAATCGCGCTAGTAACAGCCATTTGAATGGTATCTCCTGCTCCTGTTACGGCAATTGGATCAAGTCCTTTTAAGCGAGCTTCCAAAACACATTTTTTATCGTTCGGTGCCTTTTTATCACCATTCTCATCCGAAACGTGCACCTCGATGCGTGTAATTTTATCACTGTAACGTACTAGGGATGAAGAAATTGTCTCAGACATATATACTTCTAATGATTGTTTCCCCTCTACTGAGCTATCTGTGTTAAATTGTATATCCATTGTATTTAAATTTGGTTCTGTCTTCAAAGATAACGAGCTATGACATACATGAACTCAATTCTAACTTTTTTTATCAATTTTACATGAAATTCAATTTGTAGTACCTTTGAAAAAAAATAATGACATGTTCATTCGCGCGATTGGTCCTTCTGAAGTAACGATTATTCAAGATCTTGCTCACCGCATTTGGCCAGACACCTTTTCTGAGATATTATCGAAAGCTCAAATCGAATACATGTTGAATTGGATGTATTCACCTGAAAAGCTGATCAGTCAGATGGAGAAAGGCCACCATTTTTTTCTACTCACAGATGAAGTGCCTAAAGGTTTTGTAGGGGTTGAACAACAAGTAGACCATCGGGTGAAAATTCACAAACTGTACCTGCTTCCC
>JALQTG010000164.1 GCA_023264075.1 Crocinitomicaceae bacterium | reverse complement strand
CCAGAACTACGCGTGTTTTACAGAGAATTAATGGAAAGTGAGGCACGTCACTACATGATGTTTTTAAATTTTGCCAAGAAATATGCGAAACGCATCAACGTAGACCAGCGTTGGAAAGAATTTCTCGCGTATGAAGCGACGCTTATGCTGAAATATGGTAAAAAAGAAACGATTCACGGGTAGTCGATGACACATACCAATCCTTTGCGATTACATTCATTTAAGTCTTCTTTGGAGGGGATTGCACTGCCCAAGGCATTTACCTTTCCCTTTTATTATGATCCACATCCAATTGCGATTAAAGCTGCTGAAGAGCTACAAGATTATTTAACGGCGCAGACTGATTTTGAACATAATTTTGGGTTAGATATTTCTCAAAAAGGGTTGGTAATCGGAAAAATGTTTGGTGTCTTAGTTTGTCAAGATGATTCTGGTGAGTTAGGCTACCTAGCGGCCTATTCAGGAAAGTTAGCCAACTCCAATGATCACTCTTTTTTTGTTCCGCCTATTTTTAACATGCTCGAAGAAAATAGCTTTTTCAGAAAAGAAGAAGCGCTGCTGAATGACTATAATTGTCGGATTGAGCAATTGGAGGCATCAGACACATTGCATCAATGCAAAGAAGATCTGCTAAAGATTCGCACTGAAGCAGAGCAGGAACTAAGTCAACTGAAAGAAGCCATTAAACACAATAAGCTAAAACGAAAGGAACTTCGCGCTGCTCCTGGCGGAAATCATGCTGAGTTGATCGAGCGATTGCGGAAAGAAAGTATCCAAGAGCAATATTTTTTAAAAGATAAATCAGCGTTTTGGAAAGCGCAAATTGCTGAAAAAGAGGCTGGACTTAATGCAATGCGTAACGCAATTGCTGAATTGAAGGATGAGCGCAAGCGTAAGTCTAGTCTGTTGCAACAGCGCTTATTCGAAAAGTATCATTTCTTAAACGCAAATAACGAGCAAGCCAGCTTAGCCGCTATTTTTTCGACTTCAGAAGACATTAAGCCACCTGCAGGATCAGGGGAGTGCGCGGCACCAAAATTATTACAGTATGCCTATGAAAATGGATTGAGACCTGTAGCGTTGGCTGAATTTTGGTGGGGACAATCGCCGCAATCCGAAATTCGACAGCACAAAAATTATTATCCTGCCTGCAGAGGCAAATGTGAGCCGATTTTGGGCCATATGTTGAAAGGACTAACAGTAGATGAGAATCCATTATTAAATAACCCTGCTGAGGACAAAGAGTTGAGTATCATTTTTGAAGATGATAGTATAGTGATTATTCATAAACCTGCCGAATTTTTATCCGTTCCTGGTAAAACAATCGAAGATGCTGTCTCCACGAGATTGAAGCGCATGTATCCCAAAGCGACAGGTCCATTGTTAATTCATCGCTTAGACATGTCGACATCTGGAATTCTGGTAGCAGCGAAAACCGAGGAAGCGCATAAGTTTATTCAACGACAATTTATAAAGCGATCTGTTCAGAAAAGGTATGTGGCGCTTTTAGACGGAACGTTAACATCGCTTCAGGGAATCATTGATTTACCCCTTCGTGTGGACTTAGAGGATAGACCCCGACAGTTAGTTTGCTACGAGCATGGAAAGCCTGCGCGAACCCGCTACAAGGTCTTGGAAATCCGTGATGGTAAGACACGCGTTGAATTTATTCCTATTACAGGTAGAACACATCAACTGCGCGTACACTCCGCCCATCCGAATGGATTAAACGTACCCATCGTAGGGGATGACTTATATGGGAACAAAGCAGACCGACTCCATCTTCATGCTGAATTCATAGCGTTTATACATCCAAAAACACGCGAGGTTGTGAAGTTTCATGCACCTGCGAATTTCTGACTTTTCAATGAATGACATGTGACTTTTTCCCTAAATTTGAGGAAAACATTCGAATGAAAATCTTTTTATCAATTATCACCTTGGTCATTGCTTGCGCTTTAAGTGGGCAAACCAACGATTTATTGCGAGGAAATACGACGCCCACTTATGACGAATTGATTACGTTTTATAAAACCTACGCACAACAAGATGAGGGGATTCAACTTTATGCCATGGGGAAATCGGATTACGGAAAGCCTATTTATGTGTGCATTCTAGGAGCCTTGGCGGACTCTTCTCAAACGTTCACGAAGGCACGAAACGCAACCACGCTATTGGTGAATAATGGGATACATCCTGGGGAGCCTTGTGGAATCAATGCGAGTCGGCAATTGGTTAAAGATTACGCGAATATGTCCGAAAAAGAACGAAAAAATTATCCTGTTGTTGCACTGATTCTTGCCTACAATGTCGGTGGAATGCACAACCGTTCTAGCTTCAGTCGTGCAAATCAGGAGGGCCCAGAGGAATATGGATTTCGAGGAAATGCGCGCAACCTTGACTTGAACCGCGATTTTATCAAAATGGACAGTGAGAATGCCAAAACATTTGCACTTCTTTTTCATGCGATCGATCCAGACGTTTTCATCGATACCCACACCAGCAATGGAGCGGACTATCAGTACACGATGACCTATATTGCTCCGACATATGACCGAATGCCTGAAGCTACTCGGAAACTCATGTATGATGAATTGATCCCTCATCTGAAAGGTTCTATGTCGAAACGTTGGAAGTATGAGATAACTCCTTATGTATCTATGTATTTGTCACGTTTAGACGAGGGTATTCATGCGTTTAATACGCTTCCTAGATACGCTATGGGATATTGTGAATTGTTTCATACCTTGAGCTTTACGACAGAAACACACATGCTAAAGCCATTTGAAGATCGCGTGCGCTCTACATATGCATTTCTCCGAGAGACGATCACATGGATGGCTGCAAATGCCCGCGATATAGAAGTTGCACGCCAAACTGCTCGTAATGATTATAAATATAAATCAGTGGTCTCGACGAATTATGTATTGGATGAATCAACGAAAGACTCGATTTTATTTAAAGGGTATGAATGGCGTGAAATCCCGAGCTCACTTACTGAACAACCTCGCTTGTTTTATGATAGGGAAAAGCCTTTTACGCGCTACATTCCACATTTTTTTAAGTATGCTGCCACGGATAGCGTACGTGTTCCTGCATTTTACATTGTGGGAGCACAAGAAACGAAAACACTGGAATACCTGCGACTTAATGAGGTTCAAATGATTCCTTCCTCCATAGATACAGTGGTTAATGCGAAGGCGTTCAAGGTCGTTCACTTCTCTAATGGGACAAAACCATATGAAGGACATTACCTGCATACACAAACAAAAGTTGAGCTGAAGGAGATGAATGTCCGCGTGAAGAAAGGAGATTTTATTGTTCCTTTGAAGCAAGATAAAGCATATTATATCCTTTCGGTGCTAGACCCTCGAATGGAGGATAGCTTCTTTGCATGGAACTTTTATGATAGCTATTTACAACAAAAGGAATATTTTTCGGCATATGTGTTTGAAGAGAAGGCGGTTGAAATTCTTATGAACAATCCTGAACTCCAAAAAGAATTCCGTCGTAAACAACAAGAAGAACCTAAATTCAAAGAAAGTCGCTGGGAGCAATTGTATTTCATTTATAAGCACTCGCCATATTATGAGCCCACACACAATGTGTTACCTGTTTATTTCGTGGAATAGGGCGAGTTGAGTCTAGCAGTTTGAAGTTGGACAACTCCATTATCAAACCTCAATCACTCAGCTATAGAAAACAATTTCCCTATATTTGTGCCAACATCAAAGAAAAAAGTATGTCTGTACATAAAAACGTGAAGCGCGTTACCACACACACCCTTCAAGAAATGAAAAATAAGGGAGAGAAAATCTCCATGCTTACTGGGTACGATTTTTCAATGGCACGCATAATCGATACTGCTGGAATTGACGTTATTCTGGTTGGAGACTCTGCTTCGAATGTTATGGCGGGACATGAAACGACGCTTCCTATTACATTGGATCAGATGATTTATCACGCATCATCTGTTGTTCGTGCAGTTCAACGCGCGTTAGTGGTGGTAGATATGCCTTTTGGTTCTTACCAAGGAAATTCAAAAGAAGCGTTGTCCAATGCAATTCGCATCATGAAAGAGTCCGGTGGACATGCTGTGAAAATGGAAGGTGGACAAGAAGTGCTAGAATCTATTCAGCGTATATTGACAGCGGGAATTCCTGTTATGGGACATCTAGGATTAACCCCACAATCCATTTATAAGTTTGGTACATACGTAGTTCGTGCGAAAGAAAAAGGTGAAGCGGATCGATTAATTGAAGACGCCAAAGCGCTTGAAGAAGCCGGTTGTTTTGCATTGGTGTTGGAGAAAATTCCAGCTGATCTTGCAACTCTGGTTGCTAAAGCCGTACATATTCCCATCATTGGAATCGGTGCTGGTGGAGGAGTTGATGGACAAGTATTAGTTGTTCACGATATGTTAGGGATTAACAATGAGTTTAATCCTCGCTTTTTACGAAAATACCATAACTTGTATCAAGAAATGTTAGGGGCGTTTCAAAACTATATTGAAGACGTGAAATCTGGTTCCTTCCCGAACGAAGACGAACAATACTAAATATGTCCTTAGAGGTTCTGTATGAAGATAACCACCTGATAGCGGTCAACAAGCGATCAGGTGATATTACACAAGGGGATAAAACTGGTGATACTCCACTACCAGAAATCATCCAAGCATGGTTGAAGGAAAAGTACAATAAGCCTGGCAATGTGTTTTGCGGGGTGATTCATCGCTTAGACCGGCCAACGACGGGTATTGTTTTGTTTGCAAAGACCTCGAAGGCATTAGCGCGCATGAATCAACAGTTCCAAACAAAAGAAGTTCAAAAAATCTATTGGGCGATTACGGAGAAATCCAATGTGCCCGATAAAGGTCATTTGATAAATTATTTACGCAAAGACACTGTCAAAAACAAAAGTTTTGCCTTCGACAAGGAAGTTGCTGAGGGGAAGAAAGCGGAATTGACCTATGCCAAGATTGCTGAAAGTGACCGATATGATCTACTCGAAGTAGCACCGAGAACTGGGCGGCATCATCAAATACGGGTACAGTTATCAAATATAGGAGCGATTATCAAAGGCGACTTAAAATACGGAGCCAAACGTTCAAATCCAGATGGAAGCATTTGCCTGCATGCGCGAAAATTAATGTTTGTTCATCCTGTCTCTAAAGAAAAGATCGTCATTACTGCCCCTGTTCCGAAGGAAGATACCTTGTGGGATTTTTTTAGTCGGAGGGTTTTAGACGAAAGATAATTTGACTTTTGAATTAGACCTAAAGGAATGCAGGAGGTTTTCTGAATTCGACTTTGGCACTTTGAAGCATTGCTGCCGTTCCATTAAAACGAATCAAAAAGTTTTGGGATTGACCGAATGAGTTCCAAAAGAAGGACAATTGCCAACAATGCATGTCGCGCGTGAGGGAAATTCGTGTTTGTGTAAGTTGAGTCAGTTGGACATCGTAACTGGTGTTAAAACCGATTTTCCAGCGCTCCGTAAAAGTGATATCTCCCGATAAGGCAATGTTCTGGTTTTGCGTAAATCGTTCGTCAGAGAAACTTAAGGTGTCTCTATTTTGATTGAAGAACCACGTGTGTGTAATGTTGAATTTCCATGGGATTCGAAAATCTAAAATTTCATGTGGATTCATGGCGAAGTATTGAAAATCACCATCCCAATAATTGGAAATACGTTGCTGATTTTCTTCTATGATCTCTTTGCTTTCTTTGGACGCTAACGTAAAGGTGGTAGAGAAGTCAAAGTTCAACAATCGACCTAGGCCTTGTCCATTGTTTAAGGCGAAATCATCGAAGGACCTACCCTTATCGTCATAAGCGTAAATTGAATAAACCCCGCGCGAGACAAAACTCAAAGAAGGAAAAGGACTCATCCGAAGGTTGATGTTGATGTTTGAGAAGCGCATGGAATCAGCCAGCGCATCATAATTTCCGCTGAACGTAAGAGCGTCGATTAACATGAACTTATTAAAATCTGTCAAACTATCTCTTTTGTTCCGCGTCTTCAATTCAAACGTATTTCCCAAGGAGTATTCAATGCGTCCTTGTGCCCGTGCACTCGGTTCTCGATACAAACTGCGTTCGTAGGGAGAGTAAGTCAGTTCAGCACCGTTTACACCTACGTTATCCGTAATGTAGGAACTCATGTTCGGTACATACCTGAAATTCACACGAGGGGTAATGACGTGACGCATACGCATGTCGCGGTCAAAGGCAAATCGGTAATAGCCATAGAGAGCTGTTGAAAGTTGTGCAGAAAAATTAAGGTCTTGCGAAATACCTAAGCCGCGTAAGGTATCAATCACTTGCGCATTATTCAAGGCGTCGTAGGAGCGTTCTATGGACTGGAGGTTCATCCGCATATTATAATTAATGGTAGGGGACAAGGTAACTGTTTGATTAAATAGCTGAAATGCAGCTACCATTCCCGCTGAGTGACGTATCCCATTCTGAAATTGCTTTCCAATCAAGTCAAATTGACGGTTATTTAAAAGTGAATCCTTGAACAGCGCACGATTTTTACCTTCCATGTTATAGGTGAAACCAATTTTCTCATAAAATTTCTCACCACCGATTTTATTTTTGCGCAACGCTTTGAAGGGGAAGAAGCGGGTAACATTCAAATTAAAAGTAGGTAAGTCTAAATCCATATTTCCGGATACGCTGTTCTGTTTCAACCCAGCTTTTAGCCCCATAGTAACTGGTTTTCCAGGGAAAGAACGCGTCAAGTTGATGTCGGAGTTGAAATTATTCTGAAAATATTGCGTATTCAAGGGGTCCAAGTTGGTTGTCCCGTTATTATCCGATTCAAAGTTCACGCGGCTATTAAACCGCCAGTATGGATTCGCTTTTACGTCTTGTTGATGCGACCATTGTATGGACATGGTGTACCTGCATGCATCATAGCATCAAAGACTTTTTGGTC
>JALQTG010000136.1 GCA_023264075.1 Crocinitomicaceae bacterium | reverse complement strand
TTTATCGAAGCGCTTGGTAGGAGGTTTAGCAATGTCGTGCAAAATCGCAGCCCAACGTAACCATAGGTCCTCAGATGTTTCGCATAAGTTGTCGAGGACTTCAAGGGTATGGTAAAAATTATCTTTATGAGATTTCCCATCAATTGTTTCTATACCGTGCAATGCAACCATTTCTGGGAAAAATTCATGCAGTAAACCCGTTGAAAAGAGCAGCTTGAACCCCCTTGAGGGTGTTTTGGTTAGGATGATTTTATTTAATTCATCGATAATCCGTTCTTTAGAAATGATTTCGAGTCGATGTGCATTCTCCTTGATAGAGGTTAGGCTAGCTGGCTCTATTTTGAAATCTAATTGTGTGGCAAAACGAATGGCGCGTAACATCCGTAAGGGATCATCTGAATACGTTTGGTCAGGAGCCAATGGTGTTCGAATGATGCCTTTTTCCAAATCATTGATACCGTCAAATGGATCAACCAAGTTTCCAAATGAGTCAGGTCGCAAATCTAAGGCAAGTGCATTGATGGTGAAGTCTCTACGGAGTTGGTCGTCTTGAAGTGTACCATTTTCAATAATTGGTTTTCGAGAGGATCGGTTGTAAGATTCTTTTCGGGCCCCAACAAATTCCACATCCAAATCTTTATAGTTGAAATGGGCTGTACCGAATGATTTGAACTGACTCACTTTCTTAACACGTAACTTTTCTGCGACCAGTTCCGCCAAGTCCATTCCACTTCCCACCACAACAATATCAATGTCTTTGGAGGGGCGTTCAATGATTAAGTCGCGCACAAATCCGCCAATCACATACGCTTCGAGGTTATGTTCGGCAAGTAAATCCCGGGTTACCTTGAATACAGGATGCGTTAAATATGTGGCGTAATTTCTCTCCATTCTGGGGGGCAAATATACGTAACTTAAACTTTTTAAGGTTTGTAAAATAGTGTTATATTTGCTAGGAACTCGTTATTACACGTATAGCTATGAAAACTTGGGTAAACCGTTTGACTTACCTTGCTGCCCTTGCAGCGATCACGGTAAGTTGTGGAAAAAAAGAAGTGGAAGACCGCCTAGGCAGTCTTGATTTTTCGCGTCCCGCCGCGATTGGTGGAAATTTCATGGCAGGTTATGCCGATGGTGCACTATACGGAAAGGCACAAATGAATTCAATTCCTGTGTTGCTATATGAGAATATATCAACCTACGGAGGTGGTTCTATCAATGTACCCTATTTGACAGATCAAGAAGATGATGGAATAGGTGTAAACTTGAAGTATTGGGAGTCTGGCTTCCAAACACGCAGTCGACTTGGTGACAGAACAGATTGTGAAGGCGCAGTTTCTTTAGGGCCTGTAAAATCGCTTTATGTGACCTCGTCGTTTTCAGACTTTACGAATTTTTCACAGTTTGACGGTACCTATCAATGTGTTCCATACATGACGACAATGGACATGTGGAATCCTGATTTTGGAGCTGCTTCTAATACACGGGTTCCATATTATCACCGATTTTCTTCGAATCCGGGAATCGCAACCTCAGCACAAGACTTGATTGATGCAAATCCTACATTTGTGACGATTTGGTTGGGGATGGAGGACATCTACAATTATGCAATCAATGGAGGGGAAGAGGGGCAAATCCCTTCTAAAGCTGACTTCAAAGCGAATATGGTGAGTTTATTGGATGATATAACTTCGAATGGTGCCAAAGGTGTAATCGCTAACATCCCATCGATTGATCATTTTCCATTTTTTAATCTAATACCATTTAATGGTGCCAATGTAGATCAGGCACAATCAGACGAAATTAATGGTTTATATCAGCTGTCAGGCATGACGCACATCAATTTTGAACCGGGTCCCAATGGATTTATTACCTACGATGCAGACGCTCCTAATGGAATCCGTCAGCTCGTGCAAGGAGAGCGATTACTCCTCACCACACCATTAGATTCTATGAAATGCTACTTGTATGGATTATTAGTAGAATATGTCAATGAGCGCTACGCGTTAACACTGGACGAGGTGTCGGAAATTCATGCGGCAACAATTGCTTACAACGAGGTGATTGCTGAATTGGCTGAAACTTACGATTTTGCGCTATTTGATGCAAACGACTTTTTCGCACAAGTAGGTGATGGTATTAAATGGAATGGTGCTGATTTCGACTTGGAATTTGTGAGCGGAGGCTTCCTCAGTTTGGACGGATTACATCCCAATCAAAAAGGTCATGAACTGCTTACAAATGGTATTATTCGCGCAATAAATGCGCATTACAATACGCGTATTCCTACCATTAACTGTGCGTCGTGTGACGGCGTGCTTTTTCCGTAAAAAGGAGTCATGAAACTGTTATATATATTCTTATGCTGTTGGTTAACAGCTGGAATATGTGCTCAAAACAGTAACCTCTCTGGCGGTCTAATATATGAGGGAGAGCCTTATATTGTGATTAATCCGCAAAACAGCCAGCACCTGGTTGTAGCGTGGATGGGATTTCAATTCGGTCAAAAAGTGGTGATAAGAACTACTACCTCGTTTGATGGAGGAGCTACGTGGTCACCAATTTCTAATTTGCCACATATCGCATCCACGAATAGCTCTGCGGATCCTTCCGTGCGTATAGACAACTTAGGAAATGTTTATGTATGCTACATAGATTATGACAACGAGAGTTTTTTAAATGGAGCAATAGTAGTAGCTAAATCTACCGATGGAGGATTGACCTGGGGAGTCCCCATTGAAGCTATCAATATTTCCCAGTGTCCGAATCAATTGTGTGTGGATCGTCCATGGATGGTGGTCGACAATTCAGGAACCAGTTCGGACGGAACGATTTATGTGACTTCCATGAATGCTGGACAGCCGTCGCTAGTAACTCCTCCATATCATCCGTATCTCTCAGTAAGCACGGATCAGGGCGCTTCTTTCAGTTCACCTCGTTTCTTAGATACGTTGAACTTTCAAGCAGGATCCATAATTGACAAACCCATGCCTACTCCGGCAGTTGGAGCGGACGGTCGCTTTTTAGCCGTTTACCCAAGTTACGAGTTAAGTCAAAGTGTGTTTGCACAAGCATTTCTAGCATCGAGTAGTGATCTCGGTATTACACTGAATCATCAGCTTGTAGCACAATCTGCTCAAGGATTCAGTGAAAATTCAACAAAAAAAGGTCCGCTATTAGTAGCGAGTAAAGTAAATGCTGCGCATTATGCATATGTAACGCTGGCAGAAATCAATGGTGATCTTGACGTTTTTGTAACGGAAACATTGGATGCTGGAATGACATGGGGTACGCTTCAGCGCGTAAATGATGATCCCGTTGGTAATGGTGTTTTACAAGATTTGGTTTGGGCTGATTTCAATGAGCAAGATGACTTGGTAGTGTGTTGGAGAGATAGACGTAATGGGGGGGGTGGTTTTTCAGCAGATTCAGACATTTATTCGGCAGTCAAGTTTGCGGACTCGCTTCAGTTTTCCGAAAATTTTGCGGTAACGGATGTCACTGTAACACACGATCCAATGCTTGAGAATTCAGGGAATGATTTTATGTCAGTGGTATTTTCAAATGATACAATTCATTCTGTTTGGGGGGATGTAAGAAACAATGTGATTAATATATTTTATAATAAAATGTCTGTGCACAATCCGGTTTTGAATATTTCGACAATTGCTTCAACGGAATGGTATGATATCCCGATTTACCCAAATCCGTCTAGCAATTTTATAAATGTTGACGATGAATTTATCGAGGGGAGATATCAATTGTATACATCAAATGGCAAGCTCGTTAAGCAAGGTCGCATAGTGAATACGCGAATTGAGATAAGTGAGTTGCAAGCAGGAAGCTATCGTATGATACTGTCAGTAGGGAGTAAGGTACAATCATTTTGTGTGGTTAAGAAAGATTAATGCGTAGTTCTTCAGGTGCATTATTCAGCGTTAAATCGGAAGGAGTTAAAGCAGAAGCTGAAAAATAATGTAACTGTTTCCTTCAATAAAACTTATTCTTGCGAAACCAATTATTAAATTTTATCATGTCAAGAGTAATCACGCATTTATGCGCCGCAGTCCTTCTTCTTTCTGTTACCATAACAACGGAAGAGAAACTTCCAAAGCCGTTTAGGAAAAGTTTTAAATTCATTCCTTCTGGGTTGGTGTTATTAAACGGTGACACCTCCTCTGTTCAATCATATTACATGTTGGATCATGAGGTGACCAACGCGGAATACCTTGCATTTTTAAATGAAATAGAAAAAGAGGAAATACAGTTGAAGGCAAAGGTGAAAGAGGAGAATTGGAAGACGGAGTTAACCTTTCCAATGAATAATTATAGTGAGTATTATTTTAGTCACCCTGCATATGCTAATTATCCAGTAGTTAACGTTACGCAAGAAGGAGCAACCCTGTATTGTGAATGGTTGGAAGGAAAAATCAATGCAGCAATGGATGGAAAGCGACAAGTAAAAGTTCGACTTCCACATCATGAAGAGCTCGTTCGCGCTGCTGTCGGGGACGATTTAACAGCACGCTATTCATGGAACGGGCAATATTTGCGTAATGCCCAAGGTCAGTTTCTATGTAATTTTACGGGCTTTCCACAGGAATTGTTGACGCGCGATTCTTCAGGAGCGATTGTTATCAAAAATGATCTACCCATTTCATTAACAGAGATCACTGGTGCAGATGTACTCGCACCTGCTAAGAGCTATTATCCTTCCGTGTACGGGGTGTACAACCTCAACGGAAACGCTGCTGAAATGACACAAGAGCTGCATACCGCAGTGGGAGGTTCATGGCGCTCGTATGGCTACGATGTGAGAATCCGAAGCATACTTAAGTACGACAAGTCGTCGTGTTTAGTTGGGTTTAGACCTGTTTTCACAGTATTGGAATAATTCGTAAGAAGATTCTTAGAAATCACCAGCGCTATAGTCAGAAAAGGCTTGATCACTGTCATAATAATAAATGCGAATTACGGCGGTGTCGTTTAAGAAGTCAATTTTACCAACGTCAAAACGGTTGATGTTTAGGCCTGTGCGCTCCTTTAAATCGGCCAGCATTTCATCATACTTTTCTGGTTTTATGAGTTCGATACGCTCATAAACTACAGTTTTGCGTGTTTCGTGTTTAAGTAACCAAACATATTCCAAACCAGCAGTAAGCAAAACAACAGCGCTATTGAGTATCATCACTTCTGTAACGCTAATTTGTTTTTTGGCTAGAGCATTAACGACAGAAATGCCAATCACGACGAATAAATAGGTCATTTCCTTTATTTCAATTGGATTGGTACGGTAGCGAATAATGCCGAAAATGGCAAATAAACCAAGTCCCATACCGACATCGATATCCAACTTTTTTAGGGCAAAACAGAGAAAGAATGTGATTAGTCCAATCATGTAATAAGTAAAGAGGTAATCCTTCCGTTTCGTTTTTGGGTAGTAAATAAACCGAATGATAATTGTTGAGAAGAATAGGTTGATTAATAACCGGTAGATGAGTGTGTAAAAATCTTTATTGAACAATTGAAGGTCTAATACCTCCATCATTCCATTTGAACTACTTTCTAGTATCATGTTGTATGCCTTTTAGTTTTAATAGCTTCTTTTTAAAGCGATTGTATTTTAATTTACGTTTCGTATGCAATTCGATGGTGCCAATACAATATTTACTCAATCGATAAGGACGAATACCCCTTGCACGCATCAATTGGTAAAACGGGGAGGAACGATCTAAGCGTTCTTGTTTAAGTTCTGCAATCACAATATCATCGAATTCTTTATTTACTTCCTCCCAAGAAAATTTCAAATCGATGTCCAAAGTTAAGCGTTCTTTTTTGTTTCTACTTACCAAGGTGATTCTTTTGTAGACATTCCAAAGCTTCGGTTCTAGTTCGGTGTCTTCTCCTAATATCGTGTTCACAAATTCTCGTTGGCTGTCTTGAAGTCGTTCCTCGAAACGTGTGACCGGAACCCTACGCTTCGTTACGCGACCTTTTTGTTTCTCTTTTACTTCCAAGAAATAAATGTCGCTGTCTACATACTTTCTAAACCGCACCTTGAAGCGATGAATCTTTCCATTGTGGTGATCGTTGTAGAAGTCGAAAGTTTCTTTGTCAAAATACAAGCTCTGATAATTCCCAATGCGCTTCCCGTTGATTTCAAAACAGTAATAATGCGGCAGTAAAGAAGATAAGATGATTTCAAGTTCCTTGCGTGGAAAGGCAAACTTCGTATCGATGCGATCCATTAGTTTCGCATCTTCCAATTCGTCCAATCGAATAGGGTCGAATGTTTGAAGCAGTGTTTCAAGTTTTTCCATTGTGTTCTTCAAAAATAAACTTTTGAAGTTGAGAATTGTATCTTTGGTGAAAATATTCTAGCCTTTTACTCAACAATCTTTCAGAAGATGGTTTATTTGTAGAAATGGTTGGAAGTAATTAAGAAAATGAAACAGATTAATCATACCATATCCTATCGTGTCTTCGAAAATGAAGCGGAGCTGTCAGAAGTAGATATTTCACTATTTAAATCAGCAAAGTCCGCAATGGCAAAAGCTTATGCCCCTTATTCTAAGTTTAGTGTTGGCGCTGCTGCGCTCTTGGAAGATGGTACAGTTGTGTTGGGAAGCAATCAAGAAAACATCGCTTATCCTTCAGGATTGTGTGCAGAGCGCACAGCATTGTTTGCCGCTGGTTCTAATTACCCCGGCATAAAGGTGATTAAACTGGCAATTGTAGCGAATGGGGATTTACTACCGAAGACAGCAGTGCTATCTCCCTGCGGAGCCTGTCGACAAGTAATGGCCGAAACTACGAGTCGTCAGCGAGTTCAGTTTGAAATAATGCTTTTAAACCCAGATGGAACCGTAATGATTTTTGATGGGATTCAAGATTTACTCCCATTTGTTTTCGGTCACGAATAAGGAAACTTTAATTGTCTAGGAGGCGACTCTTTTATCACGAGGAGGCAGCATTTGACCAAAGATTTTTGCAAAAAGAAATGGCTTCCTTTTAAAATATTCTATATTTGCCCGGTAGTACTAAAATTATAATGCGTATGACGGCAAAATCTGCTCCGAAGCCGAGAAAAACAGCGGTAAAGTCGACGTCAAAGTCAACTTTGAAGTTCCCGAAGGAAACCTACGTAAAATGGTATAAAGACATGTTACTCATGCGAAAGTTTGAGGAAAAAGCAGGTCAATTATATATCCAACAAAAATTTGGTGGATTTTGCCATTTATATATCGGTCAAGAAGCGGTTGTGGCCGGAACGGTAAGTGGCTCACGTCCGACTGACTTTCACATGACTGCTTATCGTGATCATGCTCATCCGATTGGATTGGGTACCGATCCTAGAGTATTGATGGCAGAGCTTTATGGACGTTCTACAGGATGTTCAAAAGGAAAAGGAGGGTCAATGCACTTTTTTGACAAGTCACGCAACTTCATGGGTGGACACGGTATTGTCGGTGCACAAATTGCAATGGGGGCAGGTGTTGGATTCGCTGAGAAATATAAAGGGACTGATAATGTTGCTTTCGTTTCTATGGGTGACGGTGCCGTAAGACAAGGTGCGTTGCATGAAACGTTTAACATGGCAATGGTATGGAAATTACCAGTAGTATTTATCATTGAGAATAACAATTACGCGATGGGAACTTCCGTTCAGCGAACTACGAACGTACAAGATCTATCGAAGATTGGTGCTTCCTATGAAATGCCAGCTCAATCGGTAAATGGGATGTCTCCAGAAGCAGTGCACGAAGCTATCGAAATGGCAGCAACACGCGCTAGAAAAGGGGAGGGACCAACATTGTTGGATATTCGAACATACCGTTATAAAGGTCACTCGATGTCTGATCCACAAAAATAC
>JALQTG010000027.1 GCA_023264075.1 Crocinitomicaceae bacterium | reverse complement strand
TTCTCCAAATGCAGCAATACGTCGTTGACAATAAATTTTATATCCGGTCTTTTCTCATGGAGAACGGTGACGAGTGCCATGGCATCCATTCCTCCCAATGGATGATTGCAGGCAAGAATGGCGCCTCCTTCAGCGGGAATGTTTTCAATGCCATGTGTTGTTGCTTGGATGTTGAATTTATTCATGACGGAAAGACAAAATTCAATTGGGCTATCCGCTTTGTGGTCGTGAATAAACTGATTGACATCCTTCTCATGCAAAATACGTTGCAAATAGCGCACGATAAATCCCGGAATCCGTTTCAGAAGTTTAGGATTCTTATCGGAAATCACTTTTTTAATATCAATCAGCTTTTTTTGCTCGTCCATATTCAACAGCACAACCTATTTTGGGTACTTGAATAGCCATGCGCCAGGAGCTTGCTCCTGAATAGTTTTGAGCTCCGCGAACACATCACCTTGAGAGCTGAATGATTTAACGCTCACCATATGTAGGCCATTGAATTGTCCCAACACGCGCGCCGGAAATCCTTTTGATTGAAGGTCTTTTGCGAAGTTTTCGGCATTTTCAGCACTGGAGAAACTACCTCCAATGAGGTGGAAAGAATTCCCACTTATTGGCTGCTCTACTATGGTCTCTTCAATGGGTTCCTCTTCTACGACGGTTTCATCCACTTCTTCGGATACGAGTTCTTCCTCCAATTCAGTTGAGGTGGTATTTTCAGCAGTAATCTCTGTTTCTGTTAGTTCTGCGGTTGGCATTTCTTCTGAATCTACGGATGAATCCTCTCGTTCGTGCGAGGTCTCCGTATCTTCTGTAACTTCGAACGTATTCCAACCCATGTAGGTTTTTACTTCTTCGTACTTAATACCGACGAAAATCCCTCCTCCTGATAGTACGAGTAGTAAGAAAATTAACACCCAAAATAATACTCCGCGTTTCTTTCTTTCTTTTTGAATAGAATGTTGCGCTAATGGAGTAGACGTCTTTTTTGAAGACGCTTCAGTTTCTTCCTTAGCAGAACTCTCTTCCGTCGAGACTGTTGATGAGGAGAGATCCAGTTCAGGCCGCTCTTTATCTGGCGTTTCTTCCTTTGGCTCCTCTGGTTTCGATAAAGGTGTAGCTTCTTTCTTTTCTTCGGTTGGAGGAGCAACTGGTGTGGGAGATGGTCCCATGAATTCTTGTGGAGTACTTTTCTCCGCGGGTTTAATATTCCCATTAAATACAATGGTGCCATCTTGCTCTTTGGAAAAGCTTCCTAATCCAAAAATATCATACGAATCACCTTTGTCGAGTTGAATTTGAATGTCACGAACATATTTAGCTACCATGTTTGTAGCCTCTTGTTCATCCATTGTTGAATTCGCAACCAGTAACGCAATCAGTTTACCGTCATTGAATTTCAAGTATTCATTGAACATCACGTCTCCTGTGTTTTCGTTGGCAATAACAATGGCACCGAAATCAGGTAAAATTACAGAATTGTTCAGTTGAAGAAGTTCGATTAAAAATTTATCCATAATTAGCGTATTCGGGTCTAAAGTAAGAAAAAAAAACGCTCTTAGTCCTAAAGCGATGAGAACATATCTTTAAAGGTGAATGTCTCTTTTAATCTCACACCTTTTTCTGTTTGTGCCAATGTACAGCATTCATTTGTGTAATCATGCTCTAGGAAAAGGATGTAATTATTTTCAGCCGCTCGGTTCAAGAAAAGTTCCTTCTCAGTAAGCGTTAGAAGCGGTCGCGTATCGTATCCCATTACATACGGAAGCGGGATGTGTCCTACAGAAGGTAATAAATCAGCCATGAATACCACGGTTTTGCCTTTATAATGAATGTGCGGAATCATTTGACTTTCAGTGTGCCCATCAACGAAGAAGACATCGATATTGGGTAAGACGTTCTTCACGTAATCCCCTGATCGCTCTATAAATTTCAGTTGACCACTTTCTTGAATGGGAAGGATGTTTTCTTGCAAGAAGGACGCTTTTTCTCTTGGGTTAGGTTTGATTGCCCAGTTCCAATGACGTTCTGTGCTCCAGTATGTTGCATTTTTAAAGAAAGGCTGGTAAGTGTGTTCTCCTGTTTGGACGATTGCGCCTCCACAGTGATCGAAATGCAAATGCGTTAAAAAAACATCTGTAATGTCGTCAGGAGTAAACCCTAGTTTTCCAAGGTTTCCTAAAAGTGAATCTTCTCCAAATAAATAATAATAAGAGAAGAACTTCTCACTTTGTTTGTCGCCAATCCCTGTATCAATCAAGATTAGACGGTCTTCATCTTCAATCAGCAAACAACGCATTGACCAGCTGCACATGTTGTTTTCGTCGGCAGGATTGGTTCGGGACCAAAGCGACTTTGGAACAACACCAAACATAGCTCCACCGTCGAGTTTAAAATTACCGGTATTCAGTGGGTATATTTTCATGGTACTACTTTTTACCTTTCAACTTTTCTTGCTGTGCTTTTTGCATTTGCTCTAAGCGTTCTTGGAATTTCGATTTTTTACCTGTTTTCCCTCCTTTAGTTTGTACAGATGCCTTACGTGCTGCCATTTTTGCTTTCAATTTCTCCTCATCCACAAAGAATCGCTTAATCATCACCATGGTCAGGATGGACATTAAAGTCGATATGAAGTAATAATAACTCAATCCTGAGGAGAAGTTATTAAAGAAAAAGATCATCATGAACGGGAAGATATACATGATTATTTTCATGTTTGGCATTCCCGGTTGAGAAGGTTGCTGCATGTTTCCGCTATTCATGGTGGTGTAAACCAATGTTGTTCCCGCCATTAATAAGGTAAATAAACTAATGTGGTCTCCGTACAGTGGAATATTGAAACCGAAGTCATAGATGGAGTCGTAACTAGATAAATCCTCAGCCCACAAGAAACTTTTTTGACGGAGTTCAAACGAGCTTGGGAAAAAGCGGAATACGGCGAAAAGAATAGGCATTTGAATCAGCATAGGAACGCACCCAGAAAGAGGTGAAGCTCCTGACTCCCGATACATGGACATCATCTCCATTTGTTTTTTCATTCCGTCTTCCTTATTCGGATACTTTTTGTTTAACTCTTCAATTTCCGGCTTTAATATTTTCATTTTTGCCGAAGAAGAATACATTTTCCATTGAATTGGCGTTAAGGCCATCTTCACGATAAACGTCAATAACAATATGGCTAACCCCAAGTTAAAACCGAAAGAAGATAACCACGTAAATATCGGCTGAATTGCATATATATTTACCCATCTAAAGAGACCCCAACCAAGATTAATTATATCTTCCGACTGATTCCCATATTGCTCCAATAGGTAATAGTCATTTGGCCCGAAAAACCAATTCATAGATGCGACCCCATTGCCTGTATCATTTATATTCAAGTTCATCTTCGCACTATAGAGCTTAACATGAGAGCTGTCTTTTTCATGACCTTCTCCATAGTTTTTAATGGTAAACTGCGTTCCGTTCTTTTTAAAGCCGTTTTCCGGCATCATAATCGAGGAAAAATAACTTTGTTTGAAAGCAACCCATTCTACATCTAATTCTGGTGCGTACTCGTCGTCAGAAAATTCACTGAGGTAATCGTAAGAATCATTTATTCCTTTGAAAAACACAGTCGATGTTCTTCGTTGCTCAGATAATAAGCGCTCCGTTTTTAACAAATTGGTTTGCCAATCGAGGAAAACATTTTCTGGCATTACAGCGCCTTCAAAACCATTCATTTTAATGGAATAGTTGACATGGTGATTCTCTGGAAGAATAGAATAGATGAAGGATACTGATTTGTTCGCGTCAAATACATGGCGCAATTCGATATAGTCTTCTTTTTGTTGAACGATTTCAAAGGCTTTATTTCCCGTTTGGACTTCGTCTCCGTTCAAGGTGAATACTAATTGGTTCGTTGAGTTTTCGTCTTCAAATAATTGAAGCGGGGTAATCGTTCCAGCTTCATTTTTCATGAAATCTTCATAGGTCTGATGTTCCTTGAGATAAGCGCCGACAACTCCACCACCTTTTGTCGAAATTTCCAGGAAAATTTTATCGTTTTCTAATGTGATCACCTCTCCTTTGAAGTCGCCGCTCGCTGTTGTTATTTCCATTGGTTGTTCGACAGCCTCTTCCGCAACACTCATTAAGATTGTGTCACGGGCAACAAGAGTATCTGTGTAAACAAGTCTTCCTAAAGAATCAACTACTTGAATACCGGTAGAATCGAGTTTTGGAACTAGATTTTCAGGAATGTTAAGGGCAATAGGAGTGTCGTCTTCTTGTTGTGCTTGCTCGAGCATGCGACGTTGCTCTAGTTCTTGTTGCGCTTTCTTTTGCTGTGCTTGAATCTCTTCAGGACTAGGTTGATTAACATAAGTAAAAACTGCTAATATAATTCCGATTAAACCTAAACCAATTAATGTATTTCTATCCATTTTTGTGTATTCGAATTCGTTTATTTTTTATTATCCAATGAGGCTTTAATAAATGCCGCAAATAGGGGGTGTGGAGCTTCCACAGTACTTTTGTATTCTGGGTGGAACTGAACCCCAACAAACCAAGGGTGAGAAG
>JALQTG010000239.1 GCA_023264075.1 Crocinitomicaceae bacterium | reverse complement strand
CAAACCTATGAAAACATTAGAAACCTATTTAAAAGAATTAGAAGATGAATAACTATTTCAATACACTCACTTTTACGGAAAAGCTCACTGAGCTTTCAAAAAACAAGTTTCTTTCAACTAATGAATTTGATCAAGGACTAGAGTCTTTGTCAGGAAAGAAAATTGTAATTCTTGGATGTGGAGCACAAGGTCTAAATCAAGGGTTAAACATGAGAGATTCTGGTTTGGACATTGCCTTTGCACTGCGAAAGGAATCTATTGCCGCTAAAAATGACTCATTCCGTCGTGCCCATGAAAACAATTTTAATACGGGAACCATTGAGGAGCTCATTCCTTCAGCGGATTTAGTTTGTAATTTAACACCGGATAAACAACACACAGCTGTTTTAAGCCGAGTTGTTCCACTCATGAAGAAAGGCGCAGCCTTATCGTATTCCCATGGTTTCAACATTGTAGAGGAGAACATGACAATCCGAGAGGACATTACCGTTATTATGGTTGCTCCCAAGTGTCCTGGAACGGAGGTCAGAGAAGAATATAAGCGTGGTTTTGGTGTCCCGACACTTATTGCAGTGCACAGTGAAAATGATCCAAATGAAAAAGGATTAGAGATGGCGAAGGCCTACGCTTATAGTCTAGGAAGTCATCGCGCAGGAGTATTGTTATCTTCTTTCGTGGCAGAGGTGAAATCAGATTTAATGGGGGAGCAAACCATTTTGTGTGGCGTACTGCAATCGGCATCTATCTTATGTTTCAACCAAATGGTAAAAAATGGTGTTGAGGAAGGTTTCGCTGCCAATTTGATACAATACGGTTGGGAGCGAATCACTGAAGCGTTAAAGCATGGTGGAGTTACTAATATGATGGATAGGCTATCTAACCCAGCCAAACTGGAAGCTTTCCGATTGTCGGAAAAATTAAAGGAAATTATGCGCCCTCTTTTCCAAAAGCATATGAATAATATCTTATCAGGTCAATTTTCTCAAGACATGATGGAAGATTGGAAGAGAAATGATGAAAACCTATTAAAATGGAGAGCCGCCTCAGGGGAAACTGCTTTTGAAAAAACTCCTGCAGTGGAAGACGTTTTTTCGGATCAAGTGTATTTTGATAACGGAACTGTGTTGGTTGCCTTCGTTAAATCAGGGGTTGAATTAGCTTATGAAATCATGACTAAATCAGGCATTGGAGAAGCGTCTGCGTATTATGAATCACTGCACGAGCTGCCACTGATAGCAAATACAATCGCACGAAAGAAATTGTATGAGATGAATAGAGTCATTTCCGATACAGCGGAGTATGGTTGCTACCTATTTGATCAAGAATGTCAACCGTTGTTGAAAGAATTTATGCAACAAATTACAACGTCGCATATAGGTAAGGTGTTTTCTAAGGAGAGTGAGGTAGACAATCAACAACTCATTAAAATAAATGAGGCTATACGGAATCATCCTATTGAAAAAGTTGGAAAATGGTTGAGAAGCGAAATGACCAAAAATGATATCTAAGCGATGAATCTGGAAAGTATTAAAGCGGCTGAGTCCCGACTAAAGGAAGTGTCGGTGAAAACTACCCTGCATAAGTCGGAGAACTTGTCGAACGAATTCGGAGCAGATATCTGGTTCAAAAGAGAAGACCAGCAAAAGGTTAGGTCGTATAAAATTCGTGGTGCCTATAACAAATTGGCTAGCATGGATTTTAGTCATAAAATCAACCGCGAAGTTGTGTGTGCTAGTGCCGGAAATCATGCCCAAGGGGTCGCTTTATCCTGCGAACTATTGGGTTTAAAGGGGACTATTTTTATGCCTTCTACAACCCCAAAGCAGAAAATAAAGCAGGTTTATCATTTCGGGAAGCTGAGTGTCAAGATTGAGTTGATAGGCGATACATTCGATGATGCTTATGCAGAGGCTATAAAGTATGCAGAGGAGAATCAGTTCCCCTTTGTCCATCCATTTGACGATCCTCAAGTTATTGCAGGTCAAGGAACCGTTGGACTTGAAATTTTGGAGCAGTTTCCAGAAGAAATAGATTACTTGTTTTTGCCAGTTGGTGGAGGTGGATTAGCTGCTGGTGTATCAACGGTATTTAAACAGTTAAGTCCGAACACAAAAATTATCGGTGTTGAGCCAACGGGAGCCCCATCTATGTCTCAGTCTTTACTCGCAATGGAGCGCGTAGAGCTGAGTAAAATTGATAAATTCGTTGATGGTGCATCTGTTGGAAAAGTAGGTAAATTGAACTTTCAAATCTGTAAGGAAACACTCGATGATATGTTGTTGGTACCTGAAGGGGAGGTTTGCACGGTTGTTCTTAAATTGTACAATGAAGAAGCAATAGTTGTAGAACCTGCTGGAGCGCTTTCTATTGCTGCATTACGTCAAAAACGGGAGGAGATTAAAGGAAAGAATGTGGTGTGTATTATAAGTGGAGGAAATAATGATATTACGAGAACTGAAGAAATCAAGGAGCGCGCATTATTTTTTGAGGGATTGAAGCATTATTTTTTAATCAAGTTTCCACAACGACCAGGAGCCCTAAAAGACTTCTTAGCCAATGTTTTGGGTCCTAACGATGACATTACATATTTTCAGTTTATTAAAAAGAATAGTCGTGAAAATGCCCCAGCTGTTATTGGCTTGGAGTTGTCTTCACCTCAAAGGCTCAATGAGTTAAAGAAGAAAATGGAAGACCATAAGATAGAGTTTCAATATTTGAATGAGAATCAAATATGGTTTGATCAGTTAGTAAACATTAGATAAGCAAGTGGCGGCATCATTTAGGCTAAACTCAATGCTAAATAATTTAAAAAATTGTTATATTTTTATCAATCTCTAAGATTAATTTTATGAGTAAAAATTATTACCTTTTCTATTTATGTGTTGTTTTGTCCTTTTTTGGATCAACTCAAATAACAATAGATAACAACACATATACACCTGCTCAACTTATTGATGGTGTATTAATACCTTCTGCAAGTGGCACAGTTGTTTCTAACATTTCATTTAGCGGAGTTTTAAACAATTCAAATCGGTATCAACTAGGATATTTTTCAACGGCCACTTCTACCCTTAGTGATATGGGTTTTTCTGAGGGAATAGTTATGTCCACTGGAAACACATCCGACATACCTCTAGCGCTTGGAACTAATCCAGGCTCGGTAGCTCAAATTGGAACTAACTTTGTTTCTTGTACCGCAGGAGAGATAAGAAAAACCGGTACCTGTGGAACTTTTGTAAATGACCTGAACGTTTTGTCGGGTGGTGCAAATTATTACAACGCAGCGATTCTTGAGTTTGATTTTATCCCGTCGAATGATTTTGTTCAATTTAGATACGTTTTTGGAAGCGAAGAGTATGAAGACAATGGTGGGTTTATAAATTATCAATGTACAGAATACAATGATCGATTTGGTTTTCTAATTAGTGGTCCAGGAATAGCTGCCGGCCAAGGGTTTGATAATGATGCTGAAAACATTGCGACCCTAGCCAATGGGTCTTTTGTTGGTATTAATTCAGTTAATAATGGTGTGGTTGGTTCAAGTGCGGTTCCCAATGGGGCCTCGTTTTGCCAAGGTGTCAATCCAGATTGGGTTCAAAACAGTCCATCTCCTGAGTATGGCGGAATTATTGATGGCACTCAACTTAACGGAAATACGATAACTCTTACGGCTTTTCGAAATAATTTAATTCCCGGTCAAACATATCATATTAAATTGTTGTTAACCGATGTTTCGGATGGAACTTACGATGCTGTTGTGTATCTTGAAGCCGGGAGCTTTATTACCCAAAACTCTTGTAGCATCATGAATATAACAGCTGGAGTTCAAACGCCATGTGACCCTTCAACTAACACATACACTCAAGAGGTAATATTGACATATACGAATCCACCATCTACGGGAAATTTAGTTGTAAACGGTCAAACATTTGCAATAGGTACGAGCCCACAGACGATTGAATTAATAGGTCTTACATCGGATGGCAATGCGGTAGATGTAACGGCAAGCTTTGATGCGGACCCAATTTGTAGTTTAACAGAGTTGGATCTGTTTACAGCCCCAGTGGACTGTACACCAACACCATGCGGAATTTCAGCAATAACAGCCGGAGTTCAAACGCCATGTGACCCGGCAACAAACACCTACACTCAAGAGGTAACATTGACATATACAAATCCACCATCTACGGGAAATTTAGTAGTAAACGGTCAAACATTTGCAATAGGTACGAGCCCACAGACGATTGTATTAACAGGTCTTACATCGGATGGCTTGGGAGTGGATGTTACAGCAAGCTTTGATGCGGACCCAAGTTGTAGTTTAACAGAGTTGGATCTGTTTACAGCCCCAGAGGACTGCACACCAACACCCTGTATATTAGATAGTATACAATTTTATGCACAGTCGAATTGTCACCCTGTAACCAACACGTATGATGAAGAACTTGTTATTTACTATAGTAACCAGCCGGACTCAGGTTATTTAATAGTTAATGGCCAAGCGTTTTTGATAGAAAACTCTCCCCAAAACATATTATTAACAGATCTTGAGGCCGATGGAGGATTTGTTGATGTAGATATAATTGTCTCTTCTGACTCTACTGCCTTGGACACCTTGTGCCAACTGTTCGTTCCTGATTTTTTTGAAGCGGCAGCCGATTGTTATTTAGAATGTGGGGATTTCTATGTTCCAGAGGCTTTTTCTCCGAATGGCGATGGGAATAATGATGTATTCACCGGAAGGATTTTCGAGGAATGTGTGAAAGATTTTGATTTAAGAATTTTTAATCGCTGGGGAGAAGTGATTTTTCATTCAGAATCAATTTATAATGCATGGGACGGTACATTTAAAGGTAAGTACGCGGAAGAAGGAGTTTATGTCTATAAAATTGAACTTCTTCTGTTAGAGGAGTTTGATCCGACACTTTATTCTGGTAATATTCAATTAATACGTTGATTATGTGTTTAAGAAAGTATACTATTTTTTTCGCAGTACTTATACTTAGTTTGATAAGTTATTCGCAAGATGCTAATTTCTCAATGAAATCTGCAAATTTACTTTACTTTAACCCTGGCTCTTGTGCCTCTACGTCAGACGTCAAAGCTACTTTGATTCACCGAGATCAATGGAGGGCAGTAGGAGCTCCTTACAAGTCTTCTACGTTGGCTGTTGAAGGCAAAATAGCGGATAAAAAAAATAGGTATCAAAAATTTTTCCCAGCAGTTGGTATGTATTTTACAAATGACAAATTTGGAATATCTGATGTTACTTCAAATCAGTTAAATGCAGTATTTAGTGCTATTTTGCAAACTTCTGATATGGGTTCTTTCAGTGCTGGATTAACTGGTGGTTATGGGAATAGATCTTCAGGGTTAAAGAGTTTGAAGTGGGGTAATCAATATGATGGCTCTTATAATTCCTCAATTCCATCGGGAGAGGTGTTTACGTTTACTCGGTACAGTTATTTTGATGTTGGCGCCGGAATTCATTACCATTATGGACTTGATGAGAGTTACATGCGCGCTAATAATGGAATTCAAATGGATGCGGGGTATTCTATTTTTCATCTCGGAGTGGCAAGAAATTCTTTTGTTTATGATACGATAAGAACAGGAATAAAACAAACAGCCTATGCTTCGCTAGAATTTGGTTTTGAAAGGACAAAAATGACATTCATTCCAGAAGTATTTTATCAAAGACAGGCTAAGTTTCAAGAGTTACAATTTGGTACGGCTTTACGTTATTTAATTACTGAGGAATCTAAGAACACGGGTTTTATATCGGCAATGGCTGTACAAGGAGGGATCTATCACAGGTGGGCTGATGCTTTAATTCTCAACTTTAAATTGCTTTATGCGAATTATACAGTAGGCTTGAGTTATGATATTAATGTTTCAAACCTGAGAAAAGTTTCCAATTATAGAGGAGCCTTTGAAATTTATCTTGGTTTTCAAGCTCCCAACCCCTTCACTAAAGTCACGCGCTCTAGGATTTAATTCATAAAGTGTAATAATTAAGTAGGGAGGATTATTACTAACAAACAGCGTCGTTTACCATGTCAAAAATCCTAATCAAAAACATTAAAGGACTTTTTCAAGTGGGAGAAGACCTTCCTGTCTTTAAGGCCGGTAAGGAAATGGACAACCCTAGCATGATTGAAAATGCCTATTTAGCCATAGAGGATGATATAATTGTAGCCTATGGCAGCATGGAGGATTGGGGAGGTATTAACGATTGGCGCGATTTAGAAGTCATAGACGCTGATGGAAAATATGTACTTCCTACGTTTTGTGATTCGCATACACATGCGGTTTTCGCAGCCACACGGGAAGAAGAGTTTGAAGACAGAATAAATGGATTGACGTACGAAGAGATCGCATTGAAGGGTGGAGGAATTTTAAATTCTGCCCGGAAACTCCAAAATATGAGCGAAGATGAACTCTTTGAACAAGCGCTAGAAAGAATTCACAACCTTATTCCTTATGGAACAGGTGCTATTGAGATAAAATCTGGCTATGGACTTACGGTAGATGCCGAACTGAAAATGTTGCGCGTTATCAAAAGACTTAAAGCGGCTTCACCGCTTACGATTAAAGCTACTTTTTTAGGAGCACACGCTTTTCCCGCAGAGTTCAAAGAGCACCATCAAGGTTATATCGATTTAATCATTAACGAAATGCTTCCGGCTATTAACGATGAAGGCTTGGCCGATTACATCGATTGTTTTTGTGAGCGAAATTATTTCTCCATAGAGGAAATGGAGCAATTACTCACTGCTGGTGCGAAATACAGCTTAACGCCAAAAGTTCACGTGAATCAGTTTTCTGTAATGGGTGGTGTCAAAGCAGCGATAGATTTTGGTGCTCGTTCCGTGGATCATTTGGAAGAAATGGACACCGCAGACATTCTAGCGTTAAAAGACTCAGCGTGCATGCCCACATTATTGCCGGGATGTTCATTCTTCCTGTCCATCCCTTTTGGAAAAGCACGAGAGCTAATTGAAAATGACTTACCCGTTGCACTTGCTTCTGATTTCAACCCTGGTTCTGCTCCAAGTGGAAATATGCAGTTGTTGAGTTCACTTGCCTGTACAAAGATGAAAATGACCCCCATAGAAACACTGAACGCGATGACCATCAACACGGCTTTCGCAATGGGGCTTGAGGAAACACACGGAACGATTTCCCTGGGTAAAAAAGCGAATGTGATGATTACAAAGTCCATCAGTTCGCTTGCTCGAATCCCTTATTCTTTTGGGGAGAACTCTATTGAACAAGTTATTTTGAATGGCAAAGTGATGTCAAATTAAGATGCGTGAATAAATCCTAAACTTTTCTCGATTCATCGTTTTATCGTTTGGAGGAAGTAGTTTAGTGGAAATGATAATTCCATGAAACGACTTTTTCTCTTTCTAACCGCTTTAGGTTTTGGAGGTTTAACGTTTGGCAGCTATTTCATTCTAATTTACTACCTCCAAACGCTAGGCTATTTTAGTTTCGCGTTTTTCTTTGCAGTTTTAGTCAAGCGAACAGCGTTATCGATTATTTTCTTTATTGTTTCGTTCATTGCAGAGTCTATTATAGGCTCTATAATTACCGCAACACTTTGAGCGAAGATCTATTTGTTTTTCCGTTGAATGTGTTTTCCACGCTAACACCAAGTCCAATTACGTCTCAGTTGAATGCACTTGCAGCAAAACAAACTGGAGAAGTGCCACAGGCATTGGAGCTATCTACGAATATTGCTATAAGCCTGGGCTACATGGCTTTATTTTTCGTAATCGCTTATCAAGTATTAAAGCGGAGAGATCTGTAATTGACGAGTGATTAATATCTATATATAGTTATAAGGGGAAATCCAAAGGATTATTGTAGCGATAGATATATCCTAACAGGTTGCTAGACTTTTCGTTACTAATAATTTTGAATGTAGTTTTTTCAGTGGTAAATATGGGGGCGGTAAGATCAAGTTTCTCTGCTGCCCACGTATAATATTCTTCTTTTTGAGGATGTTCTGCAGTGCATCCGTTTATCGTCTCTCCCCAATATGCATTTTCTATTACTGCATCGATCAACCCAATACAATCTTCAAGGTGAATCAGGTTGATGGGTTCCGACTTACCCGGATAATTTTTTCCCGTCATGAATTTCACAGGGTGGCGGTTGTTTCCAACTAAACCACCCATGCGTAAAATAGTTAATCGCGTTGATAGCAAACTACTAAGTTCTTGTTCCGCCGCATATACAGTTTTACCCCGCGCACTATTTCCAACCTCGGTGGAGTCTTCGTTGACAACCTTATTTTGGTTATCGTACACTGAGGTAGACGAAATGAAAATCACGTTTGTTTCCTCGCTAATGAACCGAACTATGTGGGTCATAAAGCGAGGATATTCAGTGCCAAATGAAGATGGCGGAATGTTCAAGACGAGGAGATCCACTGAATCCAACCACGTTAGGTCATCGGTAAAATCGTTGAGCAGGTGCATGTGCACTCCTTTTTGCGAGAGTTGCTCTGCTTTTGAAGGGGTGCGGGTGGTTCCATGAACCACAAGGCCTTTTTCCAGATAGAATTCGGCCAACGGAGTACCAAGCCACCCGCACCCAACAATTGCTATGCGTTCTATTTTCTTCATTAGAACTTTAACATAAACGAGAGGATAAAGTTTCGTCCCGCAGCCGCTAAACCAGAGCTATATGGTCTGTACCGCTGATCAGTAATGTTTTCAACACCAGCGCTGAAGGACAGCTTTTCTGTTGCCTGATACATGGCCTTAATATTAAGGGTGTACCAGCTTGGTGAATATAAATTACCGTTTTCGTCACGCGCATACAAAAATGGTTTTTGTTGTTCTTCAGGATTGAGGTTTACAGTGCTTACTTCACCGCTGTATGTCATATAAAGCTGAAGGTCCAGTTGTTTTTTCGAATACGAAAACTTGGTAATCCCAAACCAAGGCGCTACGTGTCTCGATCGGGCAACCGTTCCATCTTCCAATTCTTCAATACCTAATTGATAATTGAATTTAGAACTGAGACGAAATCCTTTTGTCAAGTTGACCTCTACATTTGTGTGGAAGCCATAAACTGTTCCAAAAGCTGCATTTTGAATAGCGAACACCTTGCTCAAATCACCGTCGTAAAGAATACTGTCTTGTCCATTCAGGGTGAATTCACGACGAACCATAGCATTGTCTAAATAGGTATAAAATCCAGAGACATCGATTTTCATAGTAGTCCCAAAAATACGTGAAAGACTTGCCTCTGCACTGTAAGCATATTCTACCTCTAGATCAGTATTGGGAACTACAATATCGCCTGCGGAGAAGTCAAAAATCTTCCCAATATCATCCACGTTCGGCGCCCGATAACCAGTAGACGTATTCACACTCAAGCTCCATTTTTTGTTTGGATTATAGGTCAAGCCGAGTGTTCCGTTTAGCGCCCCATTATTAATTTCCACGGTTGTAAAATCGAAGGGAAAAAAGGTGAGGTGACGGGTGAAATCGGAAGATATAGTGTAGCTAGAATAACGCAGCCCCGCTTGAGTGACCAATTTTTCCGTTGCGTGGAATTGATAGTTTACATATCCCGACAAGGTGCTCCATGTTGATTGGGGATATCTATCTTGAACAGGAATAGGCGTGTTGTCTGTAATGTCCACAGCGCTTCCAATAGAGGTAACATCATTCAATACTCCTTCAGCGCCATAGAAAAACTGATGTTTTCCTGCTTTTTTCTCGAAGTCAATATTAGCAGAATAAGCATCTACACGTTCCATCTGTGTTCTAAGACGATGGTGGTTAAACCGACGATCGATTCTACTTTCTTCGAAGTTCTGTTGTGCCAATCGAACAGTCATATAATCGAAGAGTTTGTTCTCCCCGAAATACGTAACAGAAAGGTTATTCATCATCCATTTTTGAGGGCCATAATTCCAAACAGCACTTCTTGGCAGACCGTTGGAAGAGGTTTCAATCAGCCGATCATAACGCGCGTACTCGGATGTTTCTGAGTAGTGGAAACCATATTCTACATCCCATTTTTTATTCGGTTTGAAACGGATTTTTTGCATGAGGTTGAGTTGACTGTAACCAGTTGAAACCTGCTTGCGAGGGTCGTTATTCGTAACTACCTGATCCACGCTGTCTACGCGTTGTACATAAAAGGGCTTGAGGTAAGATTCAGGGCCATTTGCACCCATGCGTAAGTCGTCGAATTTATTGTGTGAAAAACTCGTGAGCACTGCCCATTTTTTCCATCCTACATTCACGTCAACATGCCCTGACAATTCATTGTTTGCAGAACTATGACGCATCATGGCGCTACCTGTAACGAACTCATCTTTAGTCGAAGAAAGCTCAGGTATTAATGTTTGAAACCCCATTACTCCTCCAATGGCGTCGCTTCCGTAAATCACTGCACCAGGTCCAAAAAGGACCTCAACATTCTCCATGGCTAAGGGATCAAGGGAAATCACATTTTGGATGTTTCCCCCTCGAAAAATAGCCGTGTTCATACGCACCCCGTCAACGGTATATAGTAAGCGATTGGTTGCGAAACCGCGAATCATTGGAGACCCTCCTCCCTGTTGACTCTTTTGTATAAACACTTCACCCGAAACCGAAAGTAAATCGGCAGCCGTTTGCGGATTGTTCAAGCGCACTTCTTTTTTCGAGATTGCTGTTACGCGCTGCGGAATATTCTTTTTGGATTGCCGCCAACGCGTTGCTAATATTACGAATTCATCTTGGTTGAAAACAGCACTCGTTAAATAAATAATATTTTCGAGGGCAGTAATTTCTTGCTGAGAAATGTACTGGGTTTCGTATCCGAAAAGCTCGACAACAAGGGTGTCATATGCGCTCAAAGCACTGATATCGCATAACCCATTGGAATTCGTATTGGTACTAAATTTCGCTCCTTTGGCTCCAATATGAACCATGTCCAGTGGTTGTTGATTCTGAGCATCAAGGATTTTTATAGTTTGGGCAGCAGCTTGTTGAATGAAGACATGCGCTATCACCATGTATAGTAATTTCATGTGAATGACATATGTATAGTTAATTAATTCTTTTGCCCAACCTCTCAGGGTTGTAGCTATGTAGAAGGTAAACTATACGTTTTGCGGGGGGGTAAATGGCGTTATGCAAAACCCACAATGAGGAAGACCTTGATAGGTATGATTCCATTTTCGAGATGGCTTAAAAAAGAAGCTGTATAGCTGAGTACTGCTGTCTTCTAGGTATAAAGACTTGATTAATAATTGAAAAGAGACTTGATGATGTTGGCTGTCATGTGATAGGTTGAAAACACTATTTGTGAGCCGTTTGATTCTCAGATTAACGGCTGTTTCTTTATCATCTTGCCATACCAAGTAAGTGATGGAATCTTCATGTGTATTGCGTTGGACAATGTCATACATTTTCCCTTGAAATTCAAATTCTTTTGCGTGCTCCCAATCGAAAAACAGGGCGGAATCCATGTACAAAACAGTGAAGGAGATTAATTCTGATTCATCCAGCGTTGGTAAGATTTGATTGCGCACATGCTTTTGAATTTGCCGGCGTTCCATACTTAACCACTTGGGACCGAAAAAGAACGGAACCGTAAATAAGGCAAGTAAAAATATGGAGGCTAACGTTCGCATCATGGCATTTCAATTTCAAAAATACGAAAAAAATATGTTTTGTTTCACAGATCGGGAAGTGCGTGAATACCCGAAAAGCGTTAAAGTGTCTTTTGGGAGTGCGACGAATTTATCTAATACATTGATTACCTTTGTTCATGCGAAATACATTAAAACAATTGCTTGCTCCACTTGGGATTACGGATTTAACACCCATTCAACAAGATGCGTTGGAGCATTATCCTTCCTTTGAAGAAGTGGTGCTATATTCTCCAACGGGTTCAGGGAAAACACTCGCTTTTCTTTTACCACTGGTTGAGTTGCTAACAGGGAAAGATGCCTTTTCAAGAGGAATACAGGCAATTATACTCTCACCGACGCGTGAATTAGCGGTGCAAATTGAAACTGTTTTTAAATCCTTGAAGACAGACTTTTCAATAACCGCCTGTTATGGTGGTCACTCGGTGAAAACCGAAGTGAATAATCTAGCAGCACATCCTACAGTGATTGTTGGTACACCCGGAAGAATATCAGACCATTTGAACCGTAGAAATTTAGTGTTGAAAGGGACATCATTTTTTGTGGTGGATGAGTTTGATAAATGCTTAGAATTAGGCTTTCATACTGAAATTGAATATATAATAGGTCAAATGGATAGGTTGAAAAAGTCATTCTATGGCTCAGCGACGCGCATTGATGAATTCCCTTCGTTTATTCGGTTGAAAAACCCTGTTTATTTGGATCAACTCAAGAAAGAAAAGCAACCCGATATTCGGTTCTATGAAGTATTCACTGAGCAGGATAAATTAACAACACTGCGTCATTTAATTACCCAGTTTAATCATGCTCCAACTATTGTGTTTTGCAATTTTCGAGAAGACGTTGACCATATTGCGGCGTTTTGTGCAGATAATGGGATGGCAGTAACTCCTTATCATGGTGGGATGGAACAGGATGAACGGGAACGAGCACTTATCAAATTTAGAAATCAGAGTTGTCCAGTATTGGTGTGTACGGATTTGGGTTCAAGAGGATTAGACATTCCAGAAGTGAAGCACATCGTTCATTTTCAGTTACCTGATAAAGAGGATGCATTTATTCACAGAAATGGAAGAACTGCACGCATGGCAGCCGATGGTAATGCATATGTTTTTCGAGAAGATTACCCAAAATTTGACCTACCGAAATTAAGTCTATTTGAGCTTAAAACGAGTTTAAGCTATGCTTTACCAAAATGGAATACGTTATATTTCAGTGCAGGAAAGAAGAATAAAATTAATAAAATCGACTTACTTGGTTTCATTTGTCAGAAAGGAAAGTTGGGCAAAGAAGATGTTGGAGTTATCACCGTTCTTGATTATGCGTCGTATGTTGCAATTTGTTCGAAGGATATCGATTCCTTATTAAGAGAATTGCGCAACCATAAAGTGAAAGGACAGAAGCTTAAAATTGCCCGGTCAAACTAGTCGGGTTACACTCAAAAAAAGCTCTTTCAATTTGAAAGAGCTTTTTTAATAGTTGTGTCATATTATACCATCCCAATAGAGGGTGTGGATTATCTAATTCCGAAAGATCTTAGTTTACGGTTATCAATTACCTCTGAACTTTGAATCAATGAATTTCTATAGCGTTGTAATACAGTAGAAGCCGATTGACTTGCCAGTTGCGTTTGCTCCGTTGAGTAATCAGTCGTTTCAGGAGCCTCTACAGTACTATCTACCCGCAAAACAAACACACCGTTTGTTCCTTTTATTGGAATAGACGTTTGGCCATCCTTCAACCCTGAAAAAGCAGTGCCTACTAGAATTGGCTCTCTTCCTACAGCAACATTACTCGCCCCGAAAGTAATTCCTTCGGTTTGGTATTGCGCGCCGATGCTCGTCGATAAAGCCTGTAAGTCTGTTTGACCAACCATTTGATCGATTAAGTATTGTGCCTGCTTCTCTTTTCTTACTTCCGCACGCATACGAGCTTCTGCAGCTTGATAGCTTGGCTCCTTCGTTTCGTTGATTTCTGCAAGGTATGCAATCACCACTTGTTCATTATCTTTTATTGGAGAAGGTGAAATCACCCCTTCTTCAGTGCCTTCTTCGAAAGCGAGACGCAATAGACGACCTTCCGCCATTTGACCGAATCCACTTGCCTTTGGGTTATCAGTGTTGAACGTTAATGAACGAATGACATATCCATTGTCAACCGCAAACGTGTCAAAAATTTGTGTTTTTTCTTCCACTGTTTTTTCGGTCATGAGCTCATCTAAATCGTATATAAGAGATGATGCAGCTGCTGCAATGTTGTCAATAGATGCCTTTGTAGTCGAAATTGTTTTTGCAACTGTTGCAAGCACAGGACGCTGTAACGTTTTTCTGTCTAACACTTCGATAATGTGAATACCGTAGCTTGTTTTAACCGTGCCTAATGAACCAATAGGTTTGTCAAACGAAAAATCATTAAAAGTTGGCACCATCGCGCCTTTTGCGAAATCTTCATATTTACCGCCCGTATTTTTTGATCCTGGATCTTCACTAAATAATGTTACCATTTCTTCGAAATTTTTATTCGCGCGGATAACACCAACAATACTGTCTGCTTTTCTTTGAGCGGCATCAAACGCGGCATCATCTGAGGCAGAAAGCAAAATGTGTCGAACTGTAGCATATACCTCATCTTTCCATTCAACAATTTTTGAAATTGCCAGGTAAGGACCATTCGCATAAGGACCTACAACCGTTCCTACTTCAGCTCCTTCAAGCTTAGCTGCCAGGCTCGGAGGATAGTATCCAAACTGGGTTTGATTTGCTGACATTGTTCCTTGTGGATGAGCCACCGTTGAAGAAAATTCTTTTACTTCACTGTTCTGGAAAACAAACGCAGAGTCAGTAGTTGTGCTTTTAAATGCAGGAATCAAGTTTGACAGCTGATCCATAACGCGTGCCGTATCCTCATCACTTGGAGTAACAGGAATCGTAAAATAATTCACCTTTCTATATGGCTTCTGCTCGTATTTCTTTTCATGCTTGTGCGCCTCGTAGTATGTCATAACTTCTTCATCTGTCACCTCTGAAATAACGTCTTGAGGAACACGCGTGAAGTTCTGGTATACGTAAGTCACGTTTTTAACTTCTTTTTGCGCGATATATTCATTTTTCCCTTCGAGTGAAGTCGCGTGAACACCTTTAGAAAGAAGAGTATTGTATTTTTCCTCTACGCGATTTTGACGAATCACACGGAGCGTAGTTGTTAGCTGTTCTGCTGCCGCTGGGTCTGTCGACTGCTCCATGTTTTCCATGTACTGTCGCAACTGCGTAGGGCTGAATTCACCGGTAACAGAATCAAGAAAGTTCATCGAAAAAAACGAAGGCGTAAAGTCTTCTTGACCATACAAGATGTTTTCTAATTCGACATCATCTACGATTAAACCAATTTTAGCATATTCTTGCTTCAAAATATGATTTGCTAAAGCAGCGCTCCAAGCTTGCGCCATGGCGTTTTGCTCATCATTTTCATCTAACGGAACAGGTTGCCCGTTGTTTTGCTGCATCTTATTCTGATACGTTTGGTAACGCGCATTCTGCAAAAGATTATCATATTCTTTATCGTCCAGCATTTCACCATTGATGGTACCAATACCATACTCATCAACCTGAGCTCCTCCGTTAAAGTTAATTTCCGGAAGGATGAATGCAATCATTGCGATACCTACTACTGCAATCAGTAACCACGATTTTTCGCGTATTTTTCCTATTAATGCCATTTTTACATTTTTCTTTAAGGGTGCGAATATAGTGATATGTATTAATATTAAAAAGGATAGGTGTAAATTAATGATTGTTGTAGGGTTGCAGTTTATGGGTTACGTGTTCTTACAACCCAAAACTCGCAATCCTTAATTAGGATTTAATTAAACTAAATTATTGCTTTTTCACTGATTTCTATTACATTTGACATCATGCAACACATCAATTCATATTGGCTTTATTATTCTTCTACGAAGGAACAGTCGGTATGCTGTGTTGTTTTCTAGTACGAAATATAGAATTAATAATCATAGGCCCGGCTAATATAGTCGGGCTTTTTTTATGCTTGAATATGAAAACATATGCATTAATTGAAGGGCTTCGTCAGGAGTATGATCAGTATACAGATGAGGACCGAAAAGTATGGCGGGTTTTATTTGAAAGACAGTGGAAACAGCTGCAAGGGGTGGTGGACAAAAATTATTTGGAGGGCCTTGATAAAATTGGGTTTTCTGCAGGAACAATTCCTGATTTCAGAAGAGTGAATCAGCGGCTAAAAGAGCTAACTGGTTGGGAGATTGTTGTGGTTCCAGGAATAATTGATCAGCGTAATTTCTTTGAAATGCTATCTGAACGAAAATTCCCATCTTCCGCCTGGCTGCGTTCTATGAAGGAACTGGACTACTTATCTGAGCCGGATATGTTCCATGACGCTTTTGGGCATATGCCATTGTTAACCAACCCAACATTTTGTGATTTTTTTCACCGTATTGGGGGAATGGGAATGAACTATGAAAACAGTCCTAAACATATTGAAATGCTAGGTCGCGTATACTGGTTTACAATTGAGTTTGGATTGATTCAAGGGGCTGACCGCCTAAAAATCTATGGGGCAGGTATTCTTTCTTCTATCGGAGAGACGCAGTTTAGTATAGGAGATGTGCCAATGCGTTTGCCGTTTGATGTGAAGGAAATTATGAATACGGATTTCGATAACACTAAGATTCAGGAGAAGTATTTTGTTATTGAGTCGTTTGACCAACTATTGGCAGCTGTTCCAGAAATGGAAAAACACCTTGCTTCTGTTTTGTGACGAGAACAAAAAAACGCGCTCCAGGGAGCGCGTTTTTGAATTGAGTAGCATAATAAAAACGGCACAATTATTAACCACTACACATTTCACAGTTGTCAGGATCATCCAATGAACACGCTACTTGGGCTTGAATTTTTTCGGCAGTAAGCTCTTCGGGTTTTTCCGTAAGTGCTTTATCTACTGTAAACTTAATCGCGTCTGTCGCAGCTTTTGTTCTAAGGTAATACATTCCTGTTTTAAGTCCTTTTTTCCAGCCGTAGAAGTGCATGGAAGTCAATTTACCAAAGTTTGCGTTTTCCATGAAAATGTTTAATGACTGTGATTGACAGATGTACGCCCCACGATCAGCGGCTTGTTCAATAATTGCTTTTTGAGAGATTTCCCAAGCAGTTTTGTACAAGTCCTTAATATGTTGAGGTATTTCTGGAATATCCTGAACAGAGCCATTCGACGCCATTAATTTTTGACGCATCGTGTTGTTCCATAGACCTTCCTTCACAAGGTCCTTTAATAAGTGTTTATTCACGATAATAAACTCTCCAGAGAGTACGCGTCGTGTGTAGATGTTCGACGTATATGGCTCAAAACACTCATTGTTTCCTAAAATTTGTGCCGTTGATGCAGTTGGCATTGGTGCTACTAGCAAGGAGTTACGAACACCATGTTCTTTCACTTCTTCGCGCAACACATCCCACTCCCAACGGTTGGTTGGTTTCACATTCCACATATCGAATTGAAAGATTCCTTTCGACACTGGAGACCCAGCAAATGTTTCATATGGCCCTTCTTCTTTTGCTAAATCTTTCGACGCTGTCATAGCGGCATAATAGATTGTTTCAAAGATTTCCTTATTCATTTGCTTCGCCTCTGCGGAATCAAAAGGCATACGCATTAAAATGAACGCATCGGCCAAACCTTGAACTCCTAATCCAATTGGTCGGTGACGCAAGTTTGAATTTCGCGCTTCTTCCACAGGGTAGTAGTTACCATCAATAATTCTATTCAAATTGATGGTGGCTTGGTAGGTTACCTCAAATAGTTGATCGTGGTCAAAAGTCCCTTCATCCGTTACATATTTTGGCAATGCTAATGAAGCCAAATTACACACTGCAACCTCGTCTGGTGCTGTATATTCAATAATTTCTGTACACAAGTTTGAAGATTTGATAACACCTAGGTTTTGTTGATTCGATTTGCTGTTTGCAGCATCTTTGTACAACATGTATGGTGTTCCTGTTTCAATTTGCGATTCTAAAATCTTAAACCACAGATCCTGTGCTTTGATCGTTTTACGTCCCTTTCCTTCTGATTCATACTTTGTATATAGGGTTTCAAACTCTTTACCGTAAGTTTCGGATAGGCCAGGACATTCGTTCGGACACATTAAGGTCCACTCACCATTGGATTCAACACGCTCCATGAATAAATCTGGAATCCACAATGCGTAGAATAAGTCACGCGCTCTGTTTTCTTCTTTTCCATGATTTTTCTTCATTTCAAGGAAGTCAAACACATCCGCATGCCAAGGCTCTAGATACATTGCAAAAGAACCTTTACGTTTCCCCCCACCTTGATCAACGTAACGCGCTGTATCATTAAATACACGTAACATAGGAACGATTCCGTTTGATGTTCCGTTTGTTCCTTTAATGTAAGACCCTTTTGCGCGAATATCATGTAAAGCGAGTCCAATTCCTCCGGCAGATTGAGAGATTTGCGCGCAGGATTGCAGTGTTTGGTAAATACCAGCGATACTATCTTCTTTCATGGTTAACAAGAAACAAGATGACATTTGTGGTTTCGGTGTCCCTGCGTTAAATAAAGTTGGAGTTGCATGTGTAAACCAACCCTCTGACATTAAATTATAGGTCTTGATAGCCGACTTAATGTCCGACTTATGAATTCCTAACGCTACACGCATCAACATGTGTTGTGGTCGTTCGGCGATTTCACCATCGAGTTTCAATAAATACGAGCGCTCTAAGGTTTTAAAACCGAAGTAATCATAACGAAAGTCTCTATCGTAAATGATGCTTGAATCTAAAAAGTCGCGATTTTCTTGAATAATATTGAAAACATCTTCTGCTAATAAAGATGCATTTTGATTCGTCTTTGGATCGATGTAGTGATATAAATCCTCCATCGTTTCAGAGAACGTTTTTTTGGTGTTCTTATGAAGATTGGAGACTGAAATTCGCGATGCCAATAACGCGTAATCTGGATGATCAATAGTTTTTGCTGCTGCAACCTCTGCCGCTAAACTATCCAATTGTGTTGTTGTTACGCCATCGAAAATACCCTCAATCACCTTCATGGCTACCGCCTCTGGTGATACAAGTGGGTCTAATCCGTAACTCATCTTTTTGATGCGGGCAGTGATTTTGTCAAATTTCACCGCTTCTTTTCTTCCGTCTCTCTTAACTACATACATACGTTGTGCGTTTATTTTTAGTGTTCATTAGGTTTTTTAAAATTCTTCATCCATCGAGAACGACTGCTTGTCGTTTCCTGCCATTACTCCTGCTTTCTGGTATTCTGCAACGCGTTTTTCAAAGAAATTGGTTTTTCCTTGAATTGAAATCATATCCATAAAGTCAAATGGATTTGTAGAGTTGTACTCTTTCTTGCAGCCTAACTCAGAAAGTAAACGGTCTGCTACGAATTCAATGTATTGTGACATCAAGTCTGAATTCATTCCAATCAGACGAACGGGCAGAGCCTCAAGAATGAATTCTTTTTCAATTTCTACAGCGTCAAGTATAATTGAACGCACTTGTTCTTCGGGTAATTTATTTACTAGGTGATTGTTGTATAGCAAACAAGCGAAGTCACAATGCAACCCTTCATCTCTTGAAATTAATTCATTTGAGAACGCTAAACCTGGCATCAACCCTCTTTTCTTTAACCAGAAAATGGAACAAAACGACCCTGAGAAAAAGATTCCTTCCACAGCTGCGAATGCAATTAATCGTTCCGCAAAACTTCCCTCGTCAATCCATCGCAATGCCCAGTCTGCTTTCTTCTTCACACACGCCATGGTTTCGATAGCATTAAATAAACCACGTTTGTCTTCACTGTCTTTAATATATGTATCAATCAACAGTGAGTAAGTTTCTGAATGGATGTTTTCCATTGCGATTTGAAAACCATAGAAAAACTTAGCTTCTGTATATTGTACTTCCGCCACAAAGTTTTCTGCTAAATTTTCATTAACAATTCCATCAGATGCAGCGAAAAATGCAAGAACGTGTTTAATGAAATAACGCTCGTCTTCTGTTAACTTATTTTCCCAGTCAATCAAGTCTGGTGACAAGTCGATTTCTTCTGCTGTCCAAAAACTAGCCTCTGCCTTCTTATAGAAAGACCAGATGTCATCGTGTTTGATCGGAAAAAGAACAAATCGGTCTTTGTTTTCTTCTAAAATTGGTTCGTTTTGTGCCATTTATTACCGTTTTTATTAGTGCAAAAATATCTCAAGTGCAATTTGTTGAACTGCACGTTTTTTTGTTCCTTAAATTAATTTTTTAACTCCTCAGGGAAGAATAATAATTCGCTTGAAGTAGTGGTACAAAAATTGTCAAAATTTGTTTCCCTTACAACTAAAGAAATTCACAAATTGAGTTTCAGATTGTGGATAAAATTTTGAAAAAAGCGTAATCCCTTGATTAGTCGAGCAGGGGGCGATTATTAACACTACATTAAAAGATATTCACAGAAAATTAATGTGGATTCATCGATTAATTTAACTTGCTTATCCTAACTACTTGAAGAGTCACTATTTAAAAGAACGTTCTATAAAATTAAGTCAAAATGAAGCAATTATGAGAAAAAAATATGCTATCTTACGAACATTCAGTTGTTAAAAGAGATGATAAATCTACTACGATTCAAGCAGACAGCGGCTTACGATTTTTTACACAATAACTGGAACGGATTTTTGTCCTTGCTTTATCCAAATACCTGTGAAATTTGTTCTGGAGAAACAACTGAGAGAGCTCCTTTTATTTGTTTCGGGTGTGACAACGAATTGGATTATACCCACTATGAAAGATCGGTGGAACATACTCCGTGTGATGAGTTGTTTTGGGGACGAGTTCCTATTCTGCAAGCATATGCATTATTATTTTTTAGAACAGGTAGTTCCACTCAAAAGGTGCTTCATGCAATTAAGTATAAAGGCGCAAAAGATCTCGCTGTAGACTTCGGAGGGCGATTAGGCAGTCGATTAGCAAACACGCGCTATCTTGAGAATGTTGATGCAATCGTCCCCATTCCCTTACACAGCAAAAAGGAATTCAGTAGGGGGTACAATCAAAGTGAATTGATAGGAAGAGGATTGGCTGATAAATCCGGAATTCCAGTCGTACATTTATTAAAAAGAAAAAGGCATCACGCATCGCAAACAAAAAAGGATCGTTTTGATCGATGGGATAATGTAGCGGATATATTTATGGTAAACCAACGAGTGAAAGCTCATTATTCCCATGTGGTTTTAGTAGATGACGTGTTGACAACAGGGGCAACCCTGGAAGCTGCTGCGCGCACCCTGATTCAGCAATACCCAACAATAAAAGTGTCTATTTTTACATTGGCAATTGCCAAGTAATTAAGTAATTCAACGAATTTATTATATATCTTTATCAGATAAAACAAACAATTATGATTATGAAACGCTTTGTCCTACTTTTTTCGCTCATCGCACTGGCTTCTTGTTCCGTATTGAAGCAGTATAGTATTGAAGGGTTTACAACCGAGCAAAACACAGTTTATTTCAACGGTGAAGCCATGGCGGTATTGAGTGCAATTGAATATGCTTATGATGACGGAAAGCTTGTTAAGGAATTGACATTCAATTTGTTGCACGGCAAAGACAATAATAAAATCAATAATTTAATTGCGTTCTTGAGTACACGCTATGTTGGGTACGAGTTCGAAATTAATATTCCAATGGAGAATTATAAATTTGAGGACTAATGCTCACTTTCGAAAGTGCTTAGTGTTAAATCTGCACAGAATAACAAATAACTCCTGAAGTGAAAACATTAATAGTAGGCGGGGGTCTAGCTGGAATTTGTGTTGCGCATGAAATTTTGCGTAGAGATTGTCAGGTTACTTTAATTGATAGTGGTATAAACCATAGTTCGGCAATTGCCGCTGGAATGATTAATCCCATGACGTTTCGCAAGATGGTCAAAACTTGGATGGGAGATGAGCTTATTCCTTTTTTAATGGAGTTTTATTCCGATCTTGAGCGGAAAACAGGACAACAATTCTTTTTTGAACGAACGATTCGACGTGCTTTTTCAACAGCGCATGAACGTGAGCTTTGGCTTGAGCGAGAACGAGATGAGGAGTATAGGAACTATATATTCCCTATTTCAACGGATGATACCCCACCTTATGTCCGAGAGGAATTCGGTACTGGAGTTGTAAAGTGCCCTGGTTATATTGATGCCAAAACATTTTTAGATGCTAACCAGACATATCTTCGTAGAAAAGGTATATTAAGGACGGAGGAGTTTGATTTCGACCAGCTTGACGTGGACCAATCTTCCTATAACGGGGAACGCTTTGACGCCATTGTTTTTTCGGAAGGATATAGGGGGAAGCAAAACCCATTTTTTCAGTATTTACCGTTGGAAACAACGAAAGGAGAGGTGCTTACCCTCAATATTCAAGGGTTAGATACCAAGGAAATTGTGAATAGAAAATGTTTTATACTTCCAACCCATAATGACGTTTATAAACTAGGAGCAACATTCACCTGGAAAACAACCGATTTATCGCTTACTGAAGAGGCAAAGGAGGAGTTACTCAGTCAATATTCAGACCTCATTAAAAAGCCCTTTCACGTTGCTGCTCACGAGGCAGGAATCCGTCCTACTGTTGCTGATCGCCGTCCCTTAATTGGTGAACACCCTAAACACAAAAGGATTTACATTTTTAATGGAATGGGAACAAAAGGATATATGATTGCCCCTTATTTTGCGCGGCATTTCGTGGAGCATTTGGTCGATCATCATGAACTCCTTGAAGAGGTGAGTATCGTGCGATTTCAAAATTATCTTAAAGAGGAGTAACTGCAACAGCCTTTTCTATTTAGAATGATTATTAATAAATTTTAATTTCATCGGTGATTTTGGAAAAGGGTTTATATCTTTGTTCCAACAAATAAAAACGAAATACTATGTATCCTCCAGAATTAATTGCACCGATGAAAGAAGATCTTGTTTCTGCAGGTTTTGAATCGTTAACTTCCGCAGAACAAGTTGATCAAACGATTAACAATTCCACTGGTTCGTTGCTCGTGGTAGTAAATTCAGTATGTGGATGTGCTGCAGGGAACATGCGCCCAGGAGTAAAATTATCCATTCAGAATGATGTTGTGCCAGCAAAGTTAGTTACTGTTTTTGCAGGAGTTGACGGTGAAGCAGTGGCGCAAGCACGTAAATATTTCTTGCCTTATCCTCCATCTTCTCCATCTATAGCACTTTTTAAAGACGGGAAGTTGGTTCACTTCTTAGAGCGTCATCACATTGAAGGGGGAACAGCACAAATGATTGCTGAAAACCTGAAAGAAGCATACAAGGCGTATTGCTAAGTTAACCTGTACTTTTTTCCTGGCAGACACATTACTACGCCCTGTAATTCAAGCGTGAGTAATGTGCTGCTAAGCCAGGATATCGGTTTCTTTAAACGTACAGCCAACACATCGATACTTGTTTCTGGAGCCTCATCAAGGCTTTGAACAACGCTCCGTTCATCAGGGGATAAATCGGGATACAGTTTCCGCTGTACGGCTTTATTTTCTTTCATTTCCCAACCCAAGAGCTGAATAATGTCCGCCCCACAAGTTACGAGGTGCGCGCGATTGGAAGCAATCAACGCGTTACACCCTTTTGAATACGTGTTGAAAACATTTCCGGGGTAAGCGAAAACATCTCTGTTGTAATCATTGGCCAGGTTTGCTGTAATTAATGAACCGCCTTTTAAACTGCTTTCAATGACGATGGTGGCATCAGTTAACCCTGCTACAATACGATTTCTTCGTGGAAAATTTTCTCGATCTGGATTGGTCCCCGAGGGAAATTCAGTGAACAACCCGCCGTTTTCTATCATTTTTTGTGCTGTAGATCGGTGTTGATGTGGATAGATGCGATCAAGACCATGGCCTAAAACACCAATGGTTGACACGCCGTGCTTTACGCATGCACGATGCGCGAGAATATCGACCCCGTAAGCCAAACCAGAAACTACTTGCACATCATAGGGAGCGAGCGCTTCAATCAATTCTTCCACAATAATATGACCATATGTGGATACATTGCGTGTTCCAACAATGGAAATTGTTTTTGGGGGGTTTGTTGACGCGTTTCCTATCGAATGGAGCAATAATGGGGCGTCCGGACAGTTTTTAAGCCGATGAGGATAACCTTCTTCCAAATAAAACTGTGTTTGAATATTATTCCGTTCGATGAAGTGAAGTTCTTTCTCCGCGAGGAGAAGTGCTTCTTTCTTATTAAGTGCATTTAGGCGACCAGGAGAAAAACCAGGGATATCTAGCTTGTGAAGCTTACGATTCTCAAACAAAGC
>JALQTG010000210.1 GCA_023264075.1 Crocinitomicaceae bacterium | reverse complement strand
TCTAAGTTCAGCTGCTCCGAGGCCGCAAGAATTCCAATTCCGATGGGTAAATCAAATGTAGATCCTTCTTTGCGAATATCTGCAGGAGCCATGTTGATCGTGATTTCTTTTCCCGGGTATTTAAAGCCATTGTTGGTGAGTGCTGCTTTGATACGCTGCTGACTTTCTTTAACCGCACTATCGGGGAGACCAACAAGAATAAAATTGACGCCTTTGTCAATATTTACTTCAATGGTAATGGTGGTTGCATCAATGCCGAAAACGGCACTGCCATAGGTTTTTACTAACATGTTAATTCAGTTGTTTAGGTTATACTGAATCTTAAGTTAGTGAAAAAGTTCAATTAGAAAAATAGCAGTTCAAAAAAACTAGCAATAATGACGTTCCACATAGTCAATCAATGCATGAATCACTTTGATATGAATTTCTTGTGCACGGTCTGCGTATTTAGAGAATGGTGCTCGTATTTCTACATCGCAAAGGGCAGCTATTTTCCCGCCATTTTTTCCTGTAAGGCCAATGACTTTAATTCCCTTTAATCGAGCTGCGTCAATTGCATTGAGTACATTTTTGGAGTTTCCAGAAGTAGAAATAGCTAGCAATACATCCCCGTTTCTTCCAACTGCTTCTATGTAACGCGAAAACACATGTTCGTAACCGTAATCGTTAGAAACGCAGGAAATATGTGAAGCGTCAGCAATGGCTATAGCACCAATGGCAGGGCGGTTTTCTCGATATCTTCCGGTGAGTTCCTCCGCGAAATGCATTGCGTCGCACATCGAGCCGCCATTTCCACAGCTTAAAACTTTCCCTCCTTGGTTAAGGCTTTCTACCAACAACTTACCAGCTGCTTCAATGGCTTGGAAATTCTTAGGGTCACTGTTAAATAAGTGTAAAATTTCTGCTGCTTCAATAAAATGGTCTGCTATTTGTTTCATGGTGCTTCGAAAATGTTAATCCAAAAGTAAACAAAATGAAATTAATTGATTGGTTAATTATCGAAGTTTACTATATTTGAAAACTAGAGTTTACTCTACTAAACAACAACAAAATGAAAAAAATTCTACTATCAATTGTTGCCTCACTTGCACTACTTTGGTCGACTGCCCAAGATCAATCTTGTTTTGAGCGCTTGGAAAAAGCGTTTAGTGAAAGAGGTTCTTACACTGTTTCTGACGATATTCATAGAAATGTCATCATCAGTTTTTTTGAAAATGGAGAAGTTTACTGTGTGAAAGGTAAAGCGCGTGTTGAAAACGGGACGTTGTCTTCTATATTTATTTACTTCGACGATAATACTTCCGAGTTGTACGATAAAAAGTTTTACAACCAGAAAAAACAACCACCAATTATCACCAACGGAATTACTGAGATGGCAACTACCACCGAGGGAGAGAAGTTCCGTGTGGTATTCATTGACAGATTGAAGCCAAAGAAAAAATCATTTCAGGAAGCAGTTCTTCCGGATGATTTATAGAGATTAAATAGGAATTGTTAAAGGGACACATTTTGTGTCCCTTTTTTTATGCTAGTTAATTTGAACGTAAACGACTTTTTTAGTTTCGAAAAATTTTTCTGTAAAAAAGTTAGAGATCTCAAAAAACTCATAATAATTTTTAATGGGTGTCATTTCTTCCTTGAGATCGCCTCCTTTCAAGTATAAAATGCCATTTGGTAGTGCATTCATTTGCTTTTTCTTAACCTTATTCTTCACCCATTGAAGAAACGTAGGCATTGCAGTTACAGCGCGACTGATAATGAAGTCATATGTCTCTTTCACATTTTCGACACGGGTATGGCTGGCTTTTACATTTTCCAATTTTAAAGCATTAGTGACCTCTTTAACTACTTTAATTTTCTTTCCTATTGAATCCACGAGATGAAACGAGCATTCAGGATAAAGAATGGCCAAAGGGATACCTGGGAATCCTCCCCCAGTTCCTACGTCTAGAAAAGTTGTTCCTGGTTTGAATTGGATGATTTTGGTTACAGCTAATGCGTGAAGAACGTGGCGCTCGTAGAAATGATCCATATCCTTTCTACTGATAACGTTGATTTGTTCATTCCAGAACTGATAGAGTTCTGAAAGTTGGCTAAATTGTTCGAATTGACGATCAGTTAAATCGGGAAAATATTTTTTTATAATATCCATAGTTAAAAAATGGAGTCTACTAGATGGAGTCTTTAGTGTTTTTCATCATATTAGCTAGAAAATCGCGTGCCCGGAAAAGCTGAGCTTTAACAGTACCTAAAGGCAGGTCCATCTCTTGAGCTATTTCTTCGTAACTCAGCTCTTGAAAATAGCGCTTCTCAATGAGTTCCCGATACCTTGGTTTTAGTTTACTTACTACCAAGCGCATCATTTTTACCTTTTGGTTTTTTATGATTTCTTCTTCGGGGTCGAGGGTATTCGACTCCACATCTATCCGCACACTATCTCCATCGCTATTTGCATAAGCGTGATCCATAGATGTCAGGTATACTCTCTTCTTTCGAATAAAATCGATACAATTGTTGGAGGCAATTTTGAACAACCATGTACTGAAGGCGTAGCTCGGAGAATATTGTTCTAGACGATTAAACGCTTTACCAAATGCTTCAATGGTTAGATCTTCTGCATCATCACTATTTTTGATCATTTTCAGTAACATGAAATAGACAGACTCTCGGTAGCGATCCATTAATTCAGCATAAGCTGCTTGATCACCATTCTTGGCTTTCTCTACTAATCCTAAGTCCTTTTTACCTTTATCCGAAAGGTGTTCACCTATTTCCATTGGTTCTGTGTTGACTTCTCAGTTGTGTAGAACAAGATTGGTGCTAAAACAGCGTACAAAGCATCCCAAAAAGGGAAAGCCCATACCAAGTTTTTTTCTTTCAATTTTACCATAATTCGTCCTTGAACGCTCCATTTTAATAGGGTAATGAAGGAAAACACTCCAATACTTAACCAACACAGCTGGTTATGAAAACACAAAGTAAAAAAAGATGCGTAGAATAAAAGCAAGGATAGCGGGTATATTCCTAACAAAAGTTTTTTAATAACTCCATAATATTCGGTTGTTGTGAAGTGCCTTGATTTTTGTTTGTACCAATCTGCCCAAGTGTTTTTTGACTCCGAATAGGCAAAGGAGTCTGGATGTATGCAAATCGCGTAATTTCCCTTTTTGGCAGCTTCCTGAATAAACAAGTCGTCATCACCAGATTGCAAAGAGTAATGCGATTTAAAACCGTTTACAGAGAGGAAGAGTGAGCGCGTGTATCCCAAGTTTCTTCCAACTCCCATGTATGGCACTCCAGCCTTTGCGAATGACAGATAGTTCGCTCCGATCATAACAGTATCTAACCGTATCAGTCGATTCAATAATCCGCTTTCTTTTTTATAGGGTCCGTAACCTAGAATAATTTGCTTTTTTTCAGTAAACTTTCCCGCCATGTGTTTCAGCCATTCGTTGGAGTTAGGTTCGCAATCGGCATCCGTAAATATGAGGTGTTCGTATTTCGCCCCCTTGATTGCAATCGTTAGAGGTAATTTCTTTCCATTTCGAAGGTGTTTACTGCGCTCTAATTCAATGATTTTTAGATGGGGGTATTGCCGTTGGAAAGCTTTGAGGATATGACTAGAGTCGTCACTGGATTGATGATTCACCACGATCACTTCGAATTCGGGATAATCTTGAGCTAAAATTTTTGGGAGTAAATGGAAAAGGTTGTCTTCTTCATTTCGCGCTGCAATAACGACAGTGACAGGCGATAAATTAATTGGTGGAGAGGTAGATTCTTTATGGCGCGCCAGGCGTAAATAAAAGAAAAGAACCCAAAATAATTGAATGAAGGAAAAGGCACAAAAAAGGATAAAAACTATCCAAGTGAAAAGGTCTTCTGAATTGGGGAGTACGTGCATTCCTTACTTTTCTACAAATATGAGGTACTTGTAGAAATAGAATTATCTTTGTACACTTTATTTTTCAACAAGTTTATGCACTTTAATTTACAGCACACAGATCAAAATAGTAAGGCCAGAGCCGGAGAATTCCATACAGATCATGGAATTATTCAAACGCCTATTTTTATGCCTGTCGGTACTGCAGGAACAGTGAAAGGTGTTCATCAGTATGAAATCGAAGCTGAAATTAAGGCGGATATCATCCTGGGAAATACCTACCACCTTTATGTAAGACCTGGACTTGAAGTCTTAAATGCCGCAGGTGGATTGCACAAGTTCAATAATTGGAATAAGCCGATTCTTACAGATAGTGGAGGTTATCAGGTATATTCTTTATCTGGTTCGCGGAAAATTACCGAGGAAGGTGTGAAGTTTCAGTCGCATACAGATGGTGCATACCACTTTTTCACCCCAGAAAATGTAATGGATACTCAGCGTGTGATTGGTGCAGATATCATTATGGCGTTTGACGAATGTACCCCGTATCCATGTGATTATCGCTATGCAAAACGTTCGATGCACATGACGCATCGTTGGTTGAAGCGTTGTATTGAACGTTTCGATGCGACGGAACCGTTGTATGGTTATGACCAAGCGCTATTTCCAATTATCCAGGGGAGCGTGTATAAGGATTTGCGAAAGGAATCGGCAGAATTTATTGCAAATACAGATTGTATTGGAAACGCCATTGGCGGCTTGTCTGTAGGAGAACCGGATGAAGATTTGTACGAGATGACGGATTTAGTGACCGATATTTTACCGAAAGAGAAACCGCGTTACCTAATGGGAGTCGGTACGCCCATTAATTTATTGGAATGTATTGCATTAGGAATAGATATGTTTGATTGTGTTATGCCAACGCGGAATGCCCGTCACGGAATGCTTTTTACCAGCGAAGGAATTATCAATATTAAAAACAAGAAATGGGAGAAGGATTTTTCACCCATTGATCCAAATGGGACATCTACTGTGGATCACTTTTATTCTAAAGCTTATCTGCGTCATTTGATTCGATGTAAGGAGAATTTAGGGATACAAATTGCCTCTATTCACAATTTAGCGTTTTACTTGGCGTTAGTGAAGGAGGCTCGTGAACGAATTATTGACGGAACATTCACTGCTTGGAAAAATGAAATGGTAGTTAAACTCGCTAGAAGATTATAAATTTTGCTCAAGATTCTCGATCGATATATCATTAAAAAGTTTCTGACCACCTTCTTCTTTATGTTGGGGGTAGTTATGTTGCTCGCAATGGTGTTTGATATTTCTGAACGATTGGGTGATTTTATTCAAAAAGAAGCGCCGTTAAAAGCCATCTTTTTCGATTACTACTTGAATTTTGTAATTTATTTCGGAAATCTTTTTTCTCCGCTTATTGTATTTATTTCAGTGATCTGGTTTACTGCTAAATTAGCCCAGAATACCGAAATAATCCCAATGATTAATAGTGGTCGAAATTTTCTACGTTTAATTCGACCATATATGATTGGTGCGACTATTCTCATGTTAATTTCATTGGTGATGAATCATTTCGTCCTCCCGGAGTCGAATAGAGTGCGCTTACAGTTTGAGGAAGATTATTACAGAAACGTGCGCCGTGTTTCAAACTATTACGCCCAATTCCCAGATAATAAGACAGTATATTTTGATTCGTATCGATCGGACCTTCAAAGGGTATTGGGGTTAGTGGTGGAGCAGCGCGATGATAATAACAGGCTTATATCCATTATTAAGGCGAGAGAGGCGCGAAATATAGATTCTACTTTTAATTGGGAAATCCAGGATTATTTTATTCGCTTTATTGGTAGCCCTCATGATAGCATTGTGGTTGGGAAGCCTAGGGAGACCATGGATACGGTATTCCCTTTTCAATTGAATGAGATGGCGCAAAGGCACACTGTAGTTCAGACCATGGGTTTTTATGAAATTCAAGACTTCATTGAATACGAGAAGGAAAAGGGTAATCCGAACATCGCATTTTTTGAAATTGAGTTTTATCAGCGGACGTCCTTCCCTTTTGCAACGTACGTATTAACATTGATTGGTATGGTGCTAGCATCCCGAAAAACGCGAGGTGGAGTTGGGGTTAATTTGGCTATTGGTATTGCACTAGCAGTATTGTACATTTTTGCAATGAAAGTTACTACGGTAGCCTCCGTTAATGTCGGTTTTCCGACCTATTTAGCGGTTTGGCTTCCCAATATTATTTTCGCCGCAATCGGATTGTATATTTATCGATTTACACCAAAATAGAAATCTGCAGGGTTCAATTTAATATCTTAACCCGCTTCAGCAACCACTTCTTGAACTTCTGGCAAATGCTGTTTTAAAAGTTGCTCGATTCCTCCTTTTAGGGTTGCTGTAGAGGATGGGCAGCCAGAACAAGCACCTTTAAGTACTACGGTTACTGTTCCATTATTGTAGTTGACAAATTCGATGGCGCCACCATCACTCTCTACAGCTGGACGTACGTATTCATCGAGTAAGTCTCTGATCGCATCATCATATTCGGAAGGAGCATATGCTTTACCTGAAGTTGCAGATTCTTGAGCAGCCTCTATAGGTTTAGCTTCTGGAAAACGAATCAATATTTCATTGCCATCTGCAATATAATTACGAATAAAGTCACGCAATTCAACTTGGACAAAATCCCAAGAAAGCGCCTCGTTTTTGGTGATAGTTACAAAGTTCGCAGCTAGGAAAACGCCCTTCACAAATGGAAAGTTAAACAACTCTTCAGCCAATGGTGAAAATCCTTTAGCATCTGCTTGAGACAAAAACTCAACTGATTTATCCGGAGGAAGTAGGTAGTTGTTTGCTACAAACTTCATGGTGGCTGGGTTAGGAGTCATTTCAGCGTATATAGTAACCGGAATTTTCGACATATTATTTTGTTTTAGATTACAAAATTACAAACTAATTCAAGATTTGTTTCGTTACGCACTTTTTAATTTAGAATAATTCTAAATGACATGGATTTGTTCTCGAGGATAAGGTTACAAGAATGGCAGATAATCAGAATTTTGTTTCTTCCTATTTTAGTTTTAAATTTGCAGTATGAAACAGTTGATGTTGAGCACTTTCTCTTTGCTTTTAGTTGCCCAGATTTTTTTGGGTTCTACAGGTGTGATTGTGTATGAACATCATTGTAAGAAGGACGGTACAAGTCGCAGCTTATTTATTGAGCAGGAGCATGAAAGAGATGCAGTGAAAGAAGTTAAGAGTTGTTCGGCCAGTTCATGCTGTTCTTCTTCCGACCAAGTAGGTTCCGATTACCCTGCTATTGATAGAGAAGTTTGTTGCAGTAATTCCATTGACTACATTCAGCTCGATACTGATTTGGCGCTTGAAAAAAATGAATTACAGTTCCTGGGGTTAGTTACCAGGCCTACTGAGTCTGCTAATGAGAATCCTCCTGCTGTTTTAGCTGAGACGTCTTCCTCTTATAGAGGCCCTCCTCCAAGTTCTATTTCGGAGCGATTAGCTTCCCTTCAAACCTATATCATTTAAGACACTCATTTACAAGCAAAAAGAGTGTTAATTAAATGATGTTACAATGAATTTTATAAAATTAGTGAGTCTAGTTGTTCTTTTGAGCAGCTATAGTTTAGGCCAAATTGATGGTGTTGTCTATGGGCTTGTCGGTGACAAGAAGGTAGAATTGTACGGTGCGGATGTTTTCTTTAAGAACGGCCGTCAAGGAAGAACCACCTGTAATGAGGGAATGTTTCTTTTCGATTTTCTCCCGAAGCTCCCAGATACACTTATCGTTCGTGCAATGGGTTATTACCCAGATACAATTCCAATTGCTAAAAATGAAAAGCAACTTTATCTGGAAATTGTTTTATACCCCGAGAATCTTTTAGAAGAATTTGTGTTTGTTCAGAAGCGTGAGAATTCTTCCATAATGCGTTTAGATCCTCGGAATGTGGAGAATTTGGGTAGTGGGGAATTGCGAAAGGCAGCTTGTTGTAATCTTTCAGAATCTTTCGAGACGAATGCAACAGTCGACGTGAACATGACGGATGGTGTATCTGGGGCGAAACAAATTGCCATGATGGGATTGAGTGGTGTTTATACGCAAATCCAAATGGAAAACATTCCCATTATTCAAAACCTGAATGTGGCACACGGAATGAACACTATTCCTGGAACCTGGATTGAGTCCATTCAAATTACTAAAGGTACAGGAACGGTGGTGAATGGATACGAATCAATGGTAGGTCTGATTAATTTAGAGTACCGAAAGCCAGATGATTTGGAAAAGTTGTTTGTAAACGTGTATGG
>JALQTG010000204.1 GCA_023264075.1 Crocinitomicaceae bacterium | reverse complement strand
CAAAGAATTCGATGAAGATCGTCAGGAAATAATAGCTCGTGCAATTCATCTAGGTGTGGAACAATTTCTATTGCCTAATATTGATGAAGATTCATTACTAGGGATGCATCAGTTGGCAAAAGATTACCCGAATCGGTGTTTTGCTATGATGGGCATTCATCCGAGTTCGGTAGTGAAAGATTGGGAAGAGCAATTAACGCTCATTAAATCTTTTTTCGACCCAACCATTCATATTGCGATTGGTGAAATTGGAATCGATTTGTATTGGGATAAATCACTTCAAAAAGAACAAACTTTAGCCTTTGAGCAACAAATAATTTGGGCAAAAGAGGTGGGATTACCAATTGTGATACATGCCAGAAATTCGTTTGATGAGATTTTTGAAGTGGTGGATCAGCACAATGATGATCGTTTAACAGGAGTATTTCATTGTTTTACGGGTGATATTTATCAAGCAAATAAAATTGTTGATTATGGTGGATTTAAGTTGGGAATTGGTGGTGTGGCAACGTTCAAAAATGGTGGTTTAGATAAAGTTTTGCCTCAGATTGATTTGCGACATCTTATTCTTGAAACGGACGCTCCCTATTTAGCTCCTGTTCCCCATAGAGGTAAGAGAAATGAGAGCAGTTATATTCCAATCGTTGCTGAGCGAATAGCTGAGTTTTATGGTTTACCATTAAAAGAAGTTGCAGAGGCAACAACAAACTCAGCACGGGAATTATTTAACCTGAAATCAGTATGAAAAAGTCAACCGTTTTATTGATTTACACCGGAGGTACAATTGGAATGATTAAAGACTCCGAAACCGGTGTTTTGCGAGCGTTCGATTTCGACCATTTATATGATCAAATTCCGGAGCTATCACGTTTAGAGGCAACGTTAAAGGCGATTTCTATGGACCCTGTAGACTCTTCGGATATGACGCCAAAGAAGTGGCAAGAAATTGCACGAATTATTGAGGAAAACTATGAAGCATTTGATGGATTTGTTGTATTACACGGGTCAGACACTATGGCCTATACCGCAAGTGCACTTAGTTTTATGCTTCAAGGATTAAAAAAACCAGTGATTTTAACAGGTTCTCAGTTGCCGATTGGAACGATTCGTACAGATGGAAAAGAAAACTTGATTACAGCGATTGAGATTGCTTCGGAAAAGGATGATGCTGGCGCCTCAATCATCCAAGAGGTCGCTATTTATTTTGAGTATTCACTTTATCGTGGAAACCGCACAACCAAAGTGTCTGCCAATGCATTCGAGGCATTTAAGTCGCCCAATTACCCAGATTTAGCAGTTGCTGGTGTTCAAATTCAATATAATTACGGCGCCCATTTCACTTCCACAAGTAATCAATTGCGGGTATACTATGGAATGAATGAGCAAGTAGCACTTATTAAAATATTTCCTGGGTTTTCTCCAAATGTGTATACGGGAATGTTTGATACAACAGCAGTAAAAGGTATTGTTTTAGAGACGTTTGGTTCAGGAAATGCCCCAAAGAATGGAGAATTTATTGTGTTGCTAAAGAAATACATTGAAGATGGTGGAATCGTCTTTAATGTTACCCAATGTTTTTCAGGAGAGGTTGTTCAAGGAAAGTATGCGAATAGTACTTTCTTTAATGAGATTGGTGTAGTGAGTGGCCGTGATTTAACTACTGAGGCGGCGATTACCAAGTTGATGTTTGTGCTCTCTAACTTCGAATCAAGAGAGGATATAGAGTACTACCTCTCCCATAGTATGGCAGGAGAAATGAGTATATGACCTTTAATTACTGGCCCCAGTAAAGCTAGAATATAGGATTACTTGTTGATAGATATGTTTTCGATAATGTCTAACCACTGATCAACGGATTTCGCATCGTCAATGGAGAAATTGCCGGACTGAGTTCTCCTCAGCGCAATCAACGTTGCACCACTGCCTAATTTTTGACCAAAGTCAAAAGCAACAGAACGGATATAGGTGCCTTTGGAACAACTGATTTTAAAGTCTACCTCTGGAAAACGACTTCCATCAACTTCAAATGAATGAATCGTAATGGAATTTTGTTTCATTTCAATTTCTTTTCCTGCACGTGCTGACTCATAGGCTCGTTTCCCATCTATTTTTTTAGCTGAAAAAATGGGCGGTGTCTGTAGTTGTTCTCCAATAAATGAGGCGGCGACGGAATTCATTTGCTCTAGGGTAATGTGTTCGGTTGGGTATTCCACATCGTACAGCGTTTCAAGATCATAACTTGGCGTGGTCCTTCCAATTAAAAATGTTCCAGTATATGTTTTTTGCTGCGACATATAGAGCTCACTTTCCTTTGTTTTCTTCCCAGTACAAATAATAAGCAAACCTGTTGCAAGTGGGTCGAGAGTCCCCGCATGACCTACTTTGAATTTTTTCACATCGTATGATTTACGCAATCTCCAGCGCAGGCGATTAACAACATCGAAGGAAGTCCACTTCAATGGTTTATCAACTAGAATTACCTCACCTTCTTTAAAATCGTACACGTCGCAAGGTTTAAGCCATTAATGCATAAACAATCGCTGCTGTACCAACGGCAAAACAATACAGTGCGAAATAAGTTAATTTACTTTTTTTCACCAGGCTGATCATCCAGGTGCAGGCGAAAATTCCAGTTATGAAAGCAGTGACAAAACCAGCGCCTAGCGCTGTGTAATTGGCTCCTTCAATTACGAAATCGTCGGATAGTAAATCTTTCGCCACTTTTCCAAGAATCAATGGAACAACAATTAAAAATGAAAACCTTGCTGCTTTTGATTTATCAATCCCAAGAATTACAGATGTTCCAATCGTAGCCCCCGACCTAGAAATGCCTGGAAGTATTGCGATGGCTTGCGAAACACCAATAATTATTGCGTGAAGAAAACTTACCTCTTTAACGGTGTTCTTTGCTCGATCAGCTAGAAAAAGTAACAAACCTGTTACCAAAAGCATTGCGCCTACAAGAAGTATTTGACCGTCGAAAAAAGTTTCTAATTCTTCACTAAATATGACACCAACAATTGCTGCAGGAAGCATAGAAACGATAATTTTCAATGAATAATAAAAGGAATCATTCAGTTTGAATTGGAATAACCCTTTGAAAATTTCTCCTACATCTTTTCTGAATACAACCACAGTGCTCAATGCTGTAGCAAAATGTAAAACAACCGTAGTGAGCATGCTTTCTTTAGCAATTGCATTACTCCCTTGAAGTTCCTTTACAAGCTCTAAATGACCACTACTCGATACGGGGAGGAATTCTGTCAGTCCTTGAATGATCCCGAGAATGATCGCGTCAAGAATTCCCATTTAGTCCAGTTTCTCTTCTTGCGAAGACTTATTTTTTTTGATGATTCCGTATATAATGACGATATAACCTGTCACAATGAGAATTGGCGCTACGGTAATCCGAGTATGTGAAAAGAGTGTTTCTGCATTAAACACATCGTTGCTCTCGGCCGCACCCCCAACCATAAGTATAAACCCAATAATGTTCAGCGCTAATCCGATGAATAGGAACCGGTAATTTGATTTATCAAAAACGAACTTGTGATTTTCTTTATTTTCCATAGGGCAAATTTAATATAAATCATCCACTCGTTTACGCAAATATTTGTTAAGCGCAAACCAAGTTGAAAGTAGGCTAATAAATATACCTATTCCAACAAGAGATCCCAAGAGAAGACCAAATGTCTTTAAATCATACGTCAAGGTAATGTCCTCAATATATTTATTCAAACCATAAAAGACCCCCATTAGCAGTGCCATGCCGATGATGGCAGACAAAAGACCTTGCCAGATCGCGCTCCATAAAAAAGGTTTGCGAATGAATCCAGGTTTTGCACCTACTAATTGCATTGTTTTTATGGTAAATCGTTTTGAGTATAGCGCAAGACGTATAGTGTTATTGATCATTGCAAATGCAATGACTGCTAATAGCAGTCCAATGGCGATAAAAATGTAAATCCATCTCAAGAAACCTAGATTAACATCGTTAACGCGATTTTCATCATAGTTAACATCGTCAATTTGATTTGGGTATTCGGACAATAATTTTGACTTTATTTCTGCGAGGCCTTCTATTGAAACGTAGGCACTTTTAGGATTGAAAGTCACCGAAGATGGAAATGGACTTTCCCCGTCAAATATGGCTTTTATTTCGTTCAATTGTTGCTCATCATCCTGAAAAACTTCTAACGCACGTTCAGGCGAAACGAACCAAACTGCTTTGATTTCTTCCCATTGCTTGAGTTCTTGTTCGATCAATTTAATATCCGCTTCGTTTAGCGAGGGATTGAAGAATAAATCAATCTCAACATTTTCTTTAGAAGAATTCTGCAGGTTATCTAACCCAAAATACGCACCGATAACTAGTCCCAACATGAAAAGGACTAAAGAAATTCCTACGATAACAGATACGTAACCAGTTTGAAGTCCTCTTTTGTTATATTTTTCTGCTTCACTTGCCATTTCGTACGAAGGTAAAAAGATTTTTTATACCGCTCGAAATTAATAATTAACAGTGCTTGGTTGAAACGAGAAGCTAACAACTGGGAGCCATCCGCAGAATAATGAAATTATTTTCAAAAAAATACTTACCAAGGTAAACATTTTTATATCTTTGCTGTTATTAACGTATTAACAACTAAATAGAAAAAGAAATGAAAAAAGCAGTTTACGCATCATTTATGGTTGCAGCATTTGGATTAGCATCATGCGGTGGGTCTGAAGAAACAGTAGAAGAAGTAGTAGAAGAAGTAACAAGTACAGAGTACGTTCTTAACGCGGATGAATCAAAGTTGGAATGGACAGGTTCCTGGGTGGTTCCAACTGAAGATGGTGGTCAAATGGAAGTAAAGTCTCACAACGGAACAATTGCAATTTCTTTAGGAGAGGTGACTGTAAATGGTGAAGAAACGACTGGTTCTTTCACAGTTGATATGTCTTCAATTGATAATGCTGATTTAGCGGAAGATTCTACGCAAAAAGCAAATTTGGAAGGTCACCTTATGGCTCCTGATTTCTTTAACGTAGCTGAGTATGCTAATGTTAATGTAACTTTGAACGGTGTGAAAGACGGAATGGCAATGATTACTGTTGACATCATGGGTAACAAAATGGACCAATCTGTTCCTGTTACAACTGAAGTTGAAGGTGATAAAATGATGATGCACGGTGAATTCCCAATGGATTTCACAGCACTCAACTGGAGAATGGCTACGCCAAATCCAGAGAAGCCAGAAGAAGGAAATGTTAGCCCAGTGGTGAACTTCCATTTACATGCAGTTTTGGATAAGAAATAGGTTTTAGTTTACAAATACCTTTTCATCATATAAGGTAAAGGGCTCTTTCGGGAGCCCTTTTTTTATGAACTCACCCGTCAATAAGGATTGATTAAATCGGATACACTTCTGCGATCGTGTTAAAATTGATATTTCGTAGCTTATTAAACGAATGATTGGGGTGTGTTTCAAGTTCGTTTAGTAATTTTGTTTTCATGGAGAAGGAAGAAATATCAAATTCTTTAGCGGATCTAATCGTTGCTTTTCATCATAAAGGATGGTCGGCAGCTACTGGAACAAATTACTCGTTTCGATTGTCGGAAACTGAAGATACGTATTGGGTATCTCAATCTGGAAAGGACAAATCGATTTTTGAATCTGATGACTTTATGAAGGTTGATTTATCTGGTGATGTTTGCCCAGGCTTCGAACATCTGAAACCGTCAGCCGAAAATTTACTCCATGCCGTTATATATCAAAATTCTACTGCTCAAGTTATTTTACACAGCCACTCGGTTTATGCTACTCTATTGTCTCAATATGTGTTGGATAAATCTGAGTATTTTTTGAGGATTCAAGGGTATGAAGTTCAAAAGGCAATTAAAGGTGTAACAACACATGAACAAGAGGTGCTGATTCCTGTTTTTCAGAATACTCAAAATATACATTCCTTAAAAAGTAGCATTGAGGAGAAGTGGGAGTTTTGTGCAGAGGCAGTTGGGTTTCTAATAGGAAATCATGGCTTTTATACTTGGGGTAAGGACTTAGCAACAGCAAAACGTCATTTAGAAGCTTATGAGTTTTTGCTGGAGTGTATCTATAAACGCATATTATTAAATAAGTAGAATATGGCTATTTTAACCATTCCCGATGACGGGATACAAATCAACAACTCCAAAGAAATTCGATCTTTTTTGAACGATCGAGGTGTTTTTTATGACATTTGGGATACAGTTCATGTCAATAATGACGACTCCATGGAGGTTATTCTTGAAAAATATGCGCCCTTTTTGAAACCGTATATGGAAAAAAATGGATACCAAGTAGCTGACGTAATTAACATTAATGAAAAGACTGAGAACTATCAGGCCCTCCGAAATAAATTCTTAGCAGAACACATTCATACTGAAGATGAGGTACGCTATTTTATAGATGGTGAGGGACTTTTTTGGTTCCATCTTGAAAATGGCGAAGTCTTCAATGTGCTTTGCCAAGCGGGTGATTTGATATCTGTTCCGGCTGGAGTTAAACATTGGTTTGATGCCGGGGAAAAACCTTTCGTGAAAGTAATTCGCATTTTTATTGATATAAGTGGATGGGTGCCACATTATACGGAATCGTCTATCGAAAAGAACTATAATTAATGCAACAACCTAAATTTATTTTGACGGATATTGAGGGTACAACTACTCCAAAAACATTCGTGTTTGATGTTTTATTCCCTTATTTTTTGGCACATCTAGACGAAGTGCGAATTCACCAAAATGAAGCGGATTTTTCAACGTGTATATTAGACGTTAAAGAAACGTTGAAGTGTGAAAATAGGCGCACTTCAGTAACATTAGAGGATGTGCTTGAAACTCTAAAATACTGGGTTGAGATGGATAGGAAACACCCTGCGTTAAAAACATTACAGGGATTAATTTGGGAAAATGGATATCGCAAAGGGGCATTAAAAGGAGTTTTATACGAGGATGTGCCGACTCAATTAAAAAAGTGGTCTAAAGAAGGTATCAAGTTGGGCGTATATTCTTCTGGATCAGTGAAGGCGCAAAAGCTACTTTTTGGTTTTTCAAATTTTGGAAATTTCTGTACATTATTTCATGCCTATTTTGATACGGGCGTCGGAAATAAAAGAGAAGTTAAGGCATACGAAAGAATTGTTCAAGAGCTCGAAATAGATGCTGCAGATATTTTGTTTCTTTCAGACATCTCTGAGGAATTAGACGCAGCAAGTCAGTCAGGAATGCAGACTATACAGTTAATTCGAGATGAAACAACATCTCCGGCGATTAACCATTCGCAGGTTAAATCATTTAATGATATTATATGGAAGTAACGATACCGGTACCGTTAAGAACACTCTGGGAGCACGAAGATCATATAGTAGTTATTGATCAACGAAAACTACCACATCAATTTGTAATCGAGCACGTTAGATCATTAAAAGCAGCGGTTTGGGTAATTAAAGAAATGGTGGTTCGTGGGGCTCCGTTAATTGCCTGTACAGGTGCATATGGAGTTTATTTTGGACTTAGAGATGCTCAAAATAGTTCTGATTTAGAGGACATACTTTCTGAACTTAGAAATTCGCGTCCAACTGCGGTGAATCTGTTTAATACTATGGATCGTTTGGAAGAAGAACTCTCTAAGTGCCAATCACTTCAAGAAATGAGAGTGAAATCGCTTGAATTAGCGCGTCAAATAGTTGAGGAGGATGTTGAGATTTGCAGATTGATTGGGGTAAGTGGATTACCGTTGATAGAAGCTATACATGCAAATAATCCGGAAAGACCAGTTCAAATATTAACGCATTGTAACGCCGGAATGTTAGGATGTATAGAGTGGGGTACAATTAGTTCACCAATATATCAAGCGAACGCCAAAGGCATACCAGTTCATGTTTGGGTCGACGAAACCCGACCGCGTAATCAAGGTGCGAATCTTACTGCTTGGGAATTGACTCAAAATGGAATAGGACATACCGTAATCGTTGATAACACTGGTGGTCACCTAATGCAAAAAGGAATGGTTGACTTAGTAATCGTTGGAGCTGATCGTGTTACACGTAATGGTGACACAGCAAATAAAATTGGGACTTACTTAAAGGCCTTGGCCGCTAAGGATAATAAGGTTCCATTTTATATCGCGTTACCCAGCACAACGGTGGATTGGAAAACATTTAATGGTGTTAAAGAAATAGAAATTGAGGAGAGGAGTCCTGATGAGGTAAAATACGTTTGGGGAAATAACGATAAAGGCGAGTTTGAACGGGTATTGATTTGCCCTGAATCGAGCCCTGCTTTGAATATCGGATTTGACGTAACTCCAGCAAGATTAATTAGTGGTCTGATTACAGATAGGGGTATTTGTGATTCCAGCGAACAGGGACTACTTAGTTTGTTTCCTGAAAAACGTTGAACTAATCGTGGTTAAGAATATTATTTTCGATTTGGGGGGTGTAATCTATGACATCGATTATCATAAAACAATAGATGCGTTTGGAAAGCTTGGAATTGATCAAGCGGAAGTATTATATTCTCAAGCAAAGCAAACACCGCTTTTTGATAATTACGAAATTGGGGCAATCTCTACTGAACAGTTTATTTACGAATTAAAGGTTGCATTGAACAAGGAGATACCAGATTCCTTAATCATTCAAGCATGGAATGCTCTACTGATAGGTGTTCCGTCACATCGGCTAGATTTTCTTTTACAAGTAAAAGAGCAATACGCTACTTATCTTCTTAGTAATACCAATGAATTACACATACGACAAATTGATCAAGAATTAAGAGAAATGAATGCGGGCCCTTTGAGTAATTATTTCAATGAAGTGTATTTATCTTTTGAGTTGGGAATGAGAAAGCCTCATAAAGAAACATTTATTGAGGTTGTTGACAGACTCGCGTTAGACCCAAATGAAACACTCTTTATAGATGATAGCTCCCAACATTTAATTGGTGCTAAGCAGGCGGGACTTCACACATACCATCATATTTCTGGTGATATCGTAGATGTATTCCCTAAACTCGTTTAATCAGTTGTTTTCTCTTGACAGAGCTCTATTAGAATGCCTTCTGTGGATTTTGGATGTAGAAAAGCGATGAGTTTATTATCGGCACCCGATTTAGGGATTTGGTGGATTAGTTCAAATCCATTTTCTGACAATCGTTTTATTTCCGCTTCAATATTTTCTACGTCAAAAGCGATATGATGAATGCCTCTCCCTTTTTTAGCGATAAACTTCGCAATTGCACTAGCCTGATCGGTGGCCTCTAGTAGTTCAATCTTAGATTCCCCCACTTGAAAAAAAGCAGTTCTTACGTGTTCTGAAATAACTTCTTCTAGTTTATAGCAGGGTGTATTGAGCAATATTTCAAATGTTTTGATTGCTTCATCCATATTTTCAACGGCAAGTCCAAGGTGTTCAATTTTTCTCATGGGTTAAAAATAAAAAAATCCTACCCGATAAGAGTAGGATTGTATTTAGGTTTATAAACGATTACCCTTTAATGAATTTCTCATTTTTGTTATCGAAATTAATGTAGTAAGCGCCTTTTCTTAAATTTTCGCAATTTACACTCGAAGCATAGCCTTTCTTAACAATATTTCCATAGGCATCATAAATTTCGTATTTCGTCTCTATCGCAGCTCCATTTGCAGTGAATTTTATTTCCGATTTCACCTTTTTTGGAGCCATCTCTACCATTGGTAGGCTCGATGTAAACGTTTGTTCTTCGGACTTTTTCTTAGTTCCTGAGTTGTCTACCTGAACAACACGCACTTTGTTTTCTCCCGAGTGAGGAATTACCTTAAACTCATAAGAATTCTCAGTAGGAGTTCCAACACCGTCTACTTCACCGGCACTAACCCATTTGTTCCATCTGTATTGTTCAACGATGTATGGAAGTTTTCCTTGCTCAGATGTTGTTTTCCATTTAAGAAATCCGTCGTCTGAGATCGACATTTCGGTTACTTGAAACGTCGAACGAGGTAATAAAACTTCTGGATTTAAAATTTTTGGGGTACAGCCATCATTGTGTTCAATTACGATGAAAACCGGATCTCCCACGTTGATGCTAAATAAGGAGAAGTCAATCTCGAAAGCACTTCTGCTTACACCGCCAGGCATAACGTCTCCATTGATAGTTACTTTGGTGGCGCAAAATCCGAATCCATCCTCGTCTTCAGGATTTTGGACATACAGATTTTTCCCTTGGTAACTTCCTTCAATGGATAAGTCTGCTCGCGCTATTAAAATTGAAAAAAGTGATAAAGTAATTAAAAATGCCTTCATTTATGAGTGAGTAAAATTTTACAAATGCAATAATACGCCGTATTTATGAAAAAAACAATTGATGTAAATACTTTTTTTCTTCGAATTCTTTTTTTGAACCCCTAAACGGCAAAATTCTATAGATTAACATCCAATCTTCTAATATTTCTATTATCTTAGTTCCCACTATTGCAAACGACCATATATTTGTAAATCTCTCAATATTTATGAAAAAATATCTTTACATCATCTGTACGCTAGCCATATTTTTTTCGAGTTGTACAGAGAAAACAAAAACCTTCGAGTATGCTGGTGGAACCTTTGCATACGCAATATCACATGAACCTACCACTTTACTTGCTCGCAAGGTGACAGATGTCTACTCGGCCTCAGTGGTTTATCAGGTATTAGAAGGCCTTACTTGCCTCGATCCTACCACGTTGGAACCTCAGCCGAGTTTGGCAGATTCATGGACGATTTCAGAGGATGGTTTAACAGTTGTATTCAATATAAAAAAAGATGTTTACTTCCATGCGAATGATGTCACAGGTGAGGAGCGACTACTTACCCCAGAGGACATTGTTTACTCCATTGAATTAGCATGTAAACAGACTATGGGAGAAGAACCATCAAGTGCCTATTCTGGAATTTATAAAGACTTAATAGAAGGAGCTGAAGAGTATTACCTTGGGCAAGCTGATCATGTGTCAGGGTTGAAAGTTGAGGGCCATAATTTGACCATTCGACTGCGCAAGCCAGATGCGAGCTTTTTGGATAAGCTAGCTTCACCCAATGCTTCAGTTGTATTGAAAGAGGCAGTCGAGGCAGGAAGAGAAACCGATTTGATTGGGACGGGTCCGTTTATGTTTAAGCAATACAGAGATAAAGATGAAAACACTGAAATTGTTTTGGTAAAAAACCCTAAGTACCATCTTTCCGACGATGCAGGCAATCAGTTGCCATATTTAGATACGCTTTTATTTATTGTAGAAAGTAAAAGTTTACGTCAGTTAGAAATGTTTGAAGAAGGAAGAATTCAGCTTATTGAAGGTTTGCCTCCAACGCGCATAACGAACATGTTAGAAGGTAGGATGAATGATTTTAATTCGTCTCCTCCAAAATTATTATTGAAGAGGAAGCCACTTCTTGCAACACAATATTATGAATTTAACTTATTGAAAGAGCCTTTTACTGATATACGCGTCCGAAAGGCAATTAACTATGCAGTAGATCGTGAAGATATCATACGAAATGTACTGAATAACCAAGCTCATAGTGTTGGGGATGCTGGAATTGTTCCGCCAGCGGCTTTCAGTGGGTATAATGCTAAAGAGGTAAGAAAGCATGGATATTCATTCGATCCTGAAAAAGCGAAAAGGTTGTTGGCGGAAGCAGGTTTTCCCAATGGCGATGGTTTTCCTACGATTGACTTAAAGTTTAATTTGGGTACAATACATTCTGCTGTTGCCGATCAGTTTGCCAAACAAATGAAAAAGTACCTAAACATAAATGTAAATTTAGATGGTTTATCATTTGAAGATAAATTGGAAAGTCAACGTAATGCTGAGGGTCAAATAACAAGGACTTCATGGTATGCTGATTATTACAGTCCGGAGACATTTCTTATGAATTTTTATGGAAAATATGTTCCCGAAAATCCGCATGAGCCCTCACTGTTGAACTTGTCAAGGTATATGAATGATGATTTTGATCGCGCCATGGATATGGCAACAACGTCAGGTGATCTAGCAGAAAGATATGCATATTTTGTAGAGGCAGAAGGTATTATGATGGATGAGGCTCCAATTATCGTGCTTTGGTATGAAGAAACGATAAAGTTAACATACTCTAACGTGAGAAACTTGAGGCTAAATGAGATGAATTTCTATCAATTCAGAGATGTTTACATCAAGGAATGGTCAGAAGAAGAATTCAGAGAAGCGAATGAAAATTTGCTTCAATAATTAACCCCTGCTCACATCATGAAATTCCAATTATCACTTGCTCTTGTGCTTGTTTTTTGTGTATCTACTGTAGGTGCGCAGATTACCCAAAATGTTCGTGGCACCGTAGTAGACGTAGAATCAAAATACCCTTTAATCGGAGTAAAAGTGCAACTTTACACCTCTGATTCTAACTTATTTCGTTCATTAACTGACGAATATGGGAATTTCGAATTACGTAACGTGCCAGTAGGTAAATATGACATCACGTTTGATTATAATTTTTATAATTCCTCGAAACAAACCGTTATCGTTCAATCGGGTAAGGAAAGTATTGTTAATGTTGAGTTAGAAGAAGAAATCATCACCACCGAAGAGGTCGAAATCATTGGTAATGCAAATAAAGATGTTCAAAATGAAATGGCACTTGTTTCTGCGCAACAATTTAGTATTGAAGAAACAGAAAGGTATCCTGGTTCTCGAGCAGATCCGGCGAGGATGGCTAGTAATTTTGCTGGTGTTCAAGGTGCGGATGATACACGAAATGACATTGTCATAAGGGGTAACTCCCCATTGGGATTAATATATAAAGTGGAAGGAGTTGATATTCCAAATCCAAATCATTTCGCTGTTTCAGGATCTGCTGGTGGTCCGGTAGCAATAATCAATAATAAGATTTTAGGGAATTCTGACTTTTTTATGTCTGCTTTTCCTGCCGAATATGGAAATAGTATTTCTGGGGTGTTTGATTTAAGGTTTCGAAATGGTAATCAAACGAAGCACGAGTTGACAGGTCAATTTGGTTTCTTGGGAACCGAAATCATGGCGGAAGGACCAATTAACAAACAAAAAAGATCAAGTTACCTAATTATGGGACGTTACTCTACATTGAGTATGTTTCAAGCGATTGGTGTAAGTATAGGTACAGATGCTGTTCCTGTTTATGGGGATGGTGCATTTAAATTTTCATTTCCACAGAAAAATGGTGGTAACCTTTCTTTATTTGGAATGGCAGGAGCTTCTTCGATAGATATAGTAGTTTCTGAACAAACTGAAGTCGTTGAAGAGGCGTTTGGCGAAGGAGATCGAGATCAATACTTCAACACATCTATGGGTATTTTTGGTGCTAGTTATAAAAAGTCACTAAATGAAAATACGTTTATCAAATCAACAATTGCTACTACGTTTGACACGCAAAATGCAAATCATAATTTCTTGATTCGCTCATTGGATACAGCTGTGGTTAATGGCGAACAATCTGTAAGTATTCGTACTGATAGCATTTATCCGCTGATGGGGTATCAATTCAAAACCAATCGCCTTTCTTGGTATGGGGCAATTAATCACAAGATTTCCAAACAACATATCATTAAAGTAGGTTTTAATGTGGATGGGTTCTTAATGAAAAATATTGATTCAGCGTTAAATGCTGCTCATGATCAGTTCCGAATTCGTCATGATTTTGAAGGAATGTCTTTATTGATTCAACCGTTTGTTCAGTACAAATGGAAAGTTAATCAGCGTATGGATCTTACTGCTGGTATTCATAGCCAATATTTCTCATTAAGTAATAGCATTAGCTATGCTGAACCAAGATTAGGTTGGCAATACCGTTTGAAAAACAAGCAAGTATTGAGCGCAGGTGCAGGTTTGCACAGTCAAACACAACCGTTATATCAATACACTTATCAACGATATGACGCTCAAAATAATCCAGTGTTACATAATAAAAACATGGACTTTACGCGCAGCTTTCATTCCGCTGTTGGTTATGAGAAGACATTTAAAAAATCATTGCGCTTCAAGTCAGAAGTGTATTACCAGCAACTATACAACATTCCAGTAGATATGAAGCCAAGTGCTTTTAGCTTAATTAATCAAGGCTCAGGTTTTCAAAGATTTTTCCCAGATACTCTTGTAAATAATGGTTCGGCTAGAAATTATGGAATTGAATTAACTGTTCAGAAGTTTTTTGATCAGTCTTTCTTTTATATGATCACTGCTTCCTTCTTTGAATCTAGATATACTGGAAGCGATGGTGTTGAGAGAGATACGGACTTTAATGGGAACTATGCGGCAAATTTTTTGGCCGGAAAGGAATTTAAGATCAAGGACAAAAACGTTCTATCCCTAGGATGGAAATTCACTGTCGCAGGAGGAAGAAGATATGGTTTCGTAGATGTTCCGGCAACGTTAGAAGAGAATGAATTGATTTTCTTAGACGAGGGCTTTAATGAGCGCCAATTTGATGATTATTATCGTTTAGACTTCCGAACAACATATAAGATTAATACTAAAAAGTTGACGCATGAGATAGGGCTAGATTTGGTGAATATTTTGAATACTCGGAATATTTTGGCGTTGTCTTATGCACCAAGTTTGTCAGACCCTACAGCAGACCCTATTGCAGAACGTTACCAACTAGGTCGTTTGCCGATATTCTATTACCGTGTGGACTTTAGACTCGATAAGCAGAATAAGAATTAAGAAGCTCCAATCACTTTGAGTGTATTGTAGATGTGAGACACGCTGCAATTGAATTTGTTTGCCAGCTTTTGCATGGTATAGCTATCCTTTTCGCGGAGACGCTTTATTTCTTTCTTGTCTTCAGTTGTCAAAGGATCTGGCTTGCCCATTCGTTTTAATGTGCCACTTGGGCCATATTTTTTTCTACGAATGTCCCATAGTTTTTTCATATCTCGTGATGAACTGTCAAAAGCAATTTTACACGCTTCCTTGTGGCTTGTCCATTTAAGATTACTTTTCTCATTGTTCGATACGTTTCCATCCAAATGAATAACAACTTTCTGCTTTCTAGGGTGCATATTGATTACAAATGCTTCAGCCACTGCTTTATGAACATATACGGTTCTTAATTTCCCCTTGTTATCGATTAAGTCAGTCATCTGGTAATTGTTAGAAGGGTGAACTCGCAGTTTCCGCTCTTTGGATTTAAAATGCATTGTTCTGCCTGATTTGAAGACTTTCGTTCGTTCTTTTGAACGTATTGCACCTTTTGAAGAAACTTCGTAATCATCGAACCCAGGAATAGTTGCCCACATCTCAATTAGTTTTGGATTAGATGAAATAAACAACACGCTCGTAAAATAGTTCACGTTGAGGATTTAATTTCAGCAGTTGTTTTTGAGGTTACAACAAAAAAATACGCGGATTAATTTCTTTGGCTTTAGCGCGCATAATTCAGAAGATTGTTTATTTTTGTATCAAAATAACGTATATGAGTTCTAAAGTATTTTTTCAAGGTTTGGGTGATTTCATACTGTGGACAACTGAGATTTTATTCGAGAACGTTGGAAACATGTTTAATACAGCCGTTATTTTACTTGGTTTTGTAGGCTTATTCTACTGGTTGAATGTTCAGCGCAAGTTTAATAACGAGGCGTTAAATAACCCAGATCAATTGAAATAAAAAATTACCAAAGACAATCTGCGGATTGTCTTTTTTTTTGTCTTACTTTATTAGTCTATTCTTAAGGGGTAAATGTTGCGGTCGTATTCGTTAAATAACACGAGAGAATAATAACCCGGTGTAATTCCTTCAAGCGAAACCTTAGTAGTTCCTATGAACAATCCTTTTTTCACCACCCTTCCTGTTTGGTCAGCAACAGAAAATTGCCCTTCTTGCGAGGGTGAAGAGTATTTAATGGAAACGTGAGTATTTGTAATATCCACGGTATGAATAGTGCTAATTTCTGTAGTTTTAGTATAAGATGTTTTATGCCCCATTTATGTTTCGAAGATACTGTTAGAACCTTATGAATTCAACGTTATAGGCAGTTTTTCGCTCAGTATTCTTGAATTTCGGACGAAGGTCACAATCGTTGGGACGAATAGCCAGTGTAGCAAGAACCAAATTGCCTATTTTGCTTTTTCTAGGGTAAATGAAAAGGTACTTCCTACATGTGGGGTACTTCTTACATTGATTGTTTGATGGTGTGAATCGATAATGTATTTTACGATTGCGAGGCCAAGTCCAGATCCTCCTTCATTACGGTTTCTACTTTGTTCGACTCTATAGAAGCGTTCAAAAATTCTTGGAAGTTCTTTTTCTGATATACCTGGCCCGTTGTCTGACACTTCCGTCATGATCACATCGTCGAGTGAATAAAAACGGAGTGTTGTTTTTCCTTGTTCATGGCCATAGTTTATGGAGTTCATGATGAGGTTGGTCAAAACTTGTGCGATTTTAGCACGATCTCCCATGACTATCACATCATCATATTCTTTATTAAAACCTAATGATATGTTTTTATTTTTTGCAGGTATCTCCAATGAATCAATAACTTCACGTGCTAATTCAGCAATGTCAAAAGGTTGAAATGAAATTTCAAAACGGTCTATCTCCATTTTAGTTATTTCATCTAGATCCTCCAATAATGAGGTGATTCGGTCGGTTGCTTTGGAAGCCCGCTCTAAAAATGTTCTGTTCACATTTTCGTCCTCTAATCCACCTTCCAGAAGGGTAAGAATATAACCTTGAATACTGAATACAGGGGTCTTTAATTCATGGGCGAGATTTCCCAAGAACTCTTTTCTAAATTCTTCTTGCTCCTTAAGCTTAGCAATTTCTTTACTGCGCTCTAAAGCCCATGTTTCCGTCTCTATCTCTGCTGCTTCGATCAAGTCATTTTGCAAAGAGATTGTTATCGGTTCATGAGTAGTTGTTTTCCCTTTACGAATGATACGATATAATAGCTTAATTCTCTTTTCAATGTATTTTTCGATCAGAAAATAAAAAATAAACAATGCACAAATGGAGATAAGAAGACTGCCAATGAGTGCTAACGCAAGATTATTAGTATCGAAAACAAGTTGTGATATTTCCAAAAGAAGTACAGAACTACCAAATAAAATGGCACTTCCAATAAAAACAATATGTATAGGTTTTTTATTTTTCACACTTCATTATAGGTGTAACCAACACCTTTTATAGTGCGAATGTAATCATCTCCAATCTTTTCTCGTAATTTTCTGATATGAACATCGATAGTTCGTTCACCAACTATAGTGTCATTTCCCCAAACTTTCCCTAAAATTTCATCGCGCGTAAAGACTTTTCCAGGCTTGTTCACGAGTAATTCAAGGAGCTCGAATTCTTTCTTGGGTAATTGCAAATCAATACCATCCTTTATTAACAGGAAACGTTCTCTATCTAAATATAATGATGAATCACTTATTTTCTGAAGTGCAGGCTTCGATTTTCTGCGCAACAATGCTTCAATTCGACTAATGAGAACACGTGGACGAATGGGTTTTGTTATATAGTCATCCGCACCCACTTCAAAACCGGCAATTTGAGAGTAATCTTCTGAGCGGGAGGTGAGAAATGCTATGATTGGTTGTTCAATATTTTTTTCTTCTCTAATTATACTGCATACTTCCATTCCATCCATCCTTGGCATCATTACATCAATTAGGATTAAGTCAGGTTGAGTTGATAGTGCAATTTTTACACCTTCTTCACCATTATCTGCTGTGAATACATGGTAATTCGATTTTTCCAGATTGTATTTTAGAAACTCAAGGATATCTGGTTCATCGTCTACTAAAAGTATTTTTTCTTTTACGCGCATTATTCGTTGAAATATTGAGGTAAAAATAAGGTGAGAAGGCGCGTTTCTTGTTTAAGAATATCTTATGTTAAAGTTATCATATCTTGTATAAGGTTAGAACAGGGTTAATCCAATGTTTCTAAAGTGTTAACATACTCTTAAAGTAATGAAAAACAGATGTTTAAAGCATTGAAATTAATTCCGTTCTCGCACAAGTTCCTCCTTAATGTTTTGATAACATACATTTAATTGTTTGATAAGTTTTAGTTTACAGCCATTCGAAATTACTACCCCATCTTTGCATCATCATTAAAATGTAAAAACAAAAAAAATGAAAAAGAGAAATTTAAAATTAGCTTTGGTTGCAGGAGTACTTGCGGTTACAGCTATATCATGTAAGAAAGAAGGCTGTACAGATGTAAATGCGAATAATTACAATGAAGAAGCAAAGAAAGATGATGGTTCTTGTACGTATGATGTAGTAGATGAGTCTGTAGTGACAGTTTCTTCTAATATTACGTCAAATACGACTTGGGAAGCATCTAAAGTATATGTTTTGGCTGGTCGTATCACTGTAACGAGCAGTGCAACCCTAACTATTGAGCCGGGAACAATTATTAAAGGTGAAGTTGGTACAGGACCTAATGCGACAGCATTAATTATCGCTAGAGGTGCTAAATTGATGGCGGAAGGAACAGCTACTTCTCCTATTATCTTTACAACTGTTGCTGACGAGATTCAACCAGGTCAAATTGCTTCGCCAAACTTAGATCCAACTTTTAATGGTTTGTGGGGAGGTTTGATCGTTTTAGGTAACGCTCCGATTTCTGCGGATGCTGCTGCAGTTCAAATTGAAGGAATTCCTGCTTCTGATCAGAATGGTCTTTATGGTGGTGCGGATGCTGCTGATAATTCTGGTGTGCTTCGTTACATTTCTATTCGTCACGGTGGAGCAAACATTGGAGAAGGAAACGAAATCAATGGATTGACTCTAGGTGGTGTAGGTAGCGGAACAGTGATCGAAAACATTGAAGTAATCGGAAACCAAGATGACGGTATCGAGTGGTTTGGTGGAACTGTGAATGTTACAAATGCGTTAGTTTGGAATGCTGGTGACGATGCATTAGATACAGATCAAGCTTGGGCAGGTACTATGGATAACTTCATCGTTATTTGTGGAGCTGATACAGATCATGCCCTAGAAATTGATGGTCCTGAAGGTACTTTACTTGCTGGACACACATTAAGAAATGGTTCAGCAAAAGGTGCTACTGCATCTGAGTTGGCTGATTTCAGATCGTCAGCAAGAGGTACTTTTGAAAACATCTACTTTTTCAATTTCCCAGATCCAGCAACTGACGGAAGAGGAGATTTCTCTTTATCTTCAGGTTCTGATATTACATTTACAGATGGAGATTTAATGTTCTCAGGTCTTGAGGCTACATCTCCTGCAGGAGTTATATTAGCAGACGTATTCAAGGCAGGAACTGATGTTCATGCTTCAGAGGTTGCTGCTGGTGCAAACACAGTGGGTGCAGACAAATCTGTATTTGCGAACTGGACTTGGGCAAGTGTAGCTAATGAATTAACTGACTTCTAATAAGCTAGTTATAATAATAATGTTGATTAATAAACTCGTCACTTCGGTGACGAGTTTTTATGGTTTAAAAATAATGGTTATGTTTTTACAAAAGATTTTTACCCTCTCTCTACTTTCACTACTCTCTTTTTCAAATTTATACAGTCAAGATGGATTTATTCGCGGTGCTATCTTGGATGATGCTACGAATGAATATTTACCTGGGGTTCGGGTTTCGGTAAAGGATCAACCCAAAGGAGCGTATACAGACTTGGACGGTAAGTTTTCCATTAAAATTGCTCCAGGAACCTACAGCTTAATTATCTCTTTTATTGATTATGATACAGTTGCTATAAATGATGTTGAAGTGATTGCCGGTGAGGTAAAATTGCTTGACGAAATCAGACTGGGAGAGCAGGTCAATAATTTCGACGGGGTGACCATAACTGCTGAGCGCAAGAGGGATACAGAGAATGCTGTACTCTCTTTGAAAATGAAATCACCGAATATGATTGACGGTATTTCAAGTGCCGCGTTCAGAAAAACTGGGGATTCTGATGCTGCTTCTGCCATGAAGAGAGTTCCTGGTGTTTCCCTTGCTGGAGGTAAGTACGTATATGTTCGAGGGCTTGGTGATCGATACAATAAAACAATCTTAAATGGGTTGGATATTCCAGGTTTAGATCCCGATCGAAACACATTACAAATGGATATTTTTCCTACAAATGTGATCGAAAACATGATTGTTCACAAATCCTTTAATGGTGATTTACCGGCTGATTTTACGGGTGGTTTAATTGATATCGAACTTAAAAGTTTTCCGGATGAACCTGTGCGTCAGATTTCACTGCAGGGAGGGTTTAATCCAAATTATCATTTCAGAAGTGATTATTTGACGTATGCAGGTGGAGGATTGGACTTCTTAGGAATGGATGATGGAACGCGTGATATACCTGCCACAGGGAATATTCCATTTTTTGGTGAAGTGATTGGAAACCCGAATGGTACCAAGGCAGAACGATATAAGGAAATCTTATCGAGCTTTAGTAGCACACTCGCAGCGCAGCGCAGTAGAAGTTTAATGGATGTTGGCTTTGGGGGAACCGTTGGAGACCAATTTAAGAAGGAGAAGGTAACCATAGGATATAACGTTTTAATGTCTTATAAAAACAAAACTGAGTTTTACAAGGAAGCGGAGTACGGACGCTACGGTTTATCAGGCGATGCTGACGTGACAGAAATGGAACAGAGGATTGTACAAACGGGTGATTTAGGCGTGAACAATGTTATTTGGTCAACGATGGGAGGTGTTGCACTTAAGACGCTAACATCGAAATACCGCTTCAATGTATTGCACATTCAAAATGGACAGTCAAGTGCCGGTATTTTCGATTTCGTTTCAAGAGACCAAGGAGCTGATTTCGATGCATTTCAACATAACTTGGAATACACGGAACGATCACTCACAAATTTGTTAATTGCAGGTGCACATAGCTTGTCCGATAACAAATGGAATGTGGATTGGCGGTTAGCATCCAATCTCTCCTCAATGGATGACCCTGATGTACGATTTACACGCTATAGAATAAATGCTCCAGGGAATTATACCATAGGTACGGAGGCAGGATTCCCTCAGCGGATTTGGCGTTCATTGAGCGAAAGAAATGTTTCTGGAAAGGTTGATTTAACGCATGACACAAAATTATTTTCGCGCGATGCGGAGCTCAAATTTGGTGCTATGAGCACATGGAAAGAACGGGATTTTAATATTCAAAGTTTTGCTCTTAACATTCGAAATGTACCATTGACAGGGAATCCAGATGAGTTGTTCTATCCTGAAAATTTATGGCCTCTTAATGGTGACGTAACTTCAGGTACAACATACGACGCGAATTTTATTCCTGTTAATCCAAATCAGTTTAACTCGAATGCAATTTATTCGGGTGCATACGTTTCCACCATACTTAGCCCAATTAAGAACTTCAAAGCAATTCTAGGATTGCGGACGGAATATTACTCACAGCGTTATACAGGGCAAGATCAATTGGGTACAAATGTGTTAAATAATGATGTTGTTTTGCAAGAGGTGGACTTGTTTCCTTCCCTGAATTTCGTGTACAGCGTTACTGAAAAACAAAATCTCCGATTATCTGCTACAAAAACGATTGCTCGTCCTTCTTTCAAGGAGCTTTCATATGCGGAAATATACGATCCAATTACTGGACGAACGTTTATTGGAGGTCTTTTCCGTGATGCGAATGATGGAGCAGGGATTGAATATTGGGATGGAAACCTACAGAGTACAGATATTTATAATTTCGACTTACGCTGGGAGATCTTCTATGGAGTGGGTCAAACAGTTTCTGTCAGTGCTTTCTATAAATTCTTTAATAATCCAATTGAAATTGTGCAATTTGCAACTCAAGCGGGTTCCTTTCAACCTAGAAACGTTGGAGATGGTCGCGTAG
>JALQTG010000124.1 GCA_023264075.1 Crocinitomicaceae bacterium | reverse complement strand
TATAAATTTCAACGTGTTGATTTGGACGGTCAACCTGTGATAAATGCCGATGCGGATTTGGTCGTTTCTACAGAACGAGGGACCACCTTAGAGCAGAATGGTGCGCGTGTATACACCACGGAACATGTGTTGGCGGCACTTTATGGGATGGAGGTAGATAATGCACTTATTAAAATTGATAATCCAGAGATTCCCATCATGGATGGAAGTGCATGGCCGTTTGTAGAGGCTATAGAAGCCGTTGGATACGAGGAGCAAGAGGCTGAACGTAATTATTTTTATTTGAATGAAAATATTCCTTGGGAAGACACAGAGAAGGGAATCGAAATCCTTGCAGTCCCGGATACGAATTACCGAATTACTGTGATGGTGGATTATAAGTCGCCAGTTCTCGGAACACAGCACGCGAGTATGTATAACATCGGTGAGTTCAAGAATGAAATTGCGCGCTGTAAGACGTTCGTCTTTTTAAGAGAGCTAGAAGTCTTAGCAAGCCATGGACTCATTAAAGGAGGAGACTTGGATAATGCTATTATTTTAGTAGAGCGTGAAAATGTTGAGCAAGAAGAACTTGATCGACTGGCAACAATTTTGGGTAAAGAAGGGTTAAAGGTGGACGTAAAAGGCATCGGAACATTGAATAATTACCAACTGAAATTTGAAAATGAACCTGCGCGCCATAAATTATTAGACATTGTAGGAGATCTTGCGTTGGTTGGACGCCCGCTTAAGATGCATATTTTGGGAGCTCGACCAGGGCATTCTGGGAATACGCGATTTGCAAAAGTTATAAAGGAGCAAATAAAGAAACAAGAGCGTGCGCCAAAAGAGTTTGACTTGGATAAAGCGCCGTTATATGATATCAATGACATCGAAAAAATGTTGCCACACCGTTACCCGTTTTTACTAGTAGACAAGGTGATGGAGATTGGAGAAGAGTCTATCATTGGTGTGAAGAACGTTACTATGAATGAACCTATGTTTCAGGGGCATTTCCCTGGAAATCCTGTTTTCCCCGGTGTTTTGCAAATTGAAGCAATGGCCCAGTGCGGGGGTATTTTTTCCTTAAGTAAAGTGGAAGATCCACATTTGTATTCCACATATTTCATGAAAATTGATAACGTGAAATTTAAAAAGAAGGTCCTTCCTGGGGATACTTTAGTTTTTGAACTACATTTGTTGTCACCGATGCGACGAGGTTTGGTAAATATGGGAGGGAAAGCCTATGTGAACGGTCAAGTTGTAATGGAGGCCGATATGTTGGCCCAAGTAATAAAAGATAAAGAATAAGTATGATCAGTAAGTTGGCTTCCGTTTCCTCTGATGCTTCTTTGGCAGAAGAGGTAGTAGTAGAGGGTTTTACCACTATTTACGACGACGTAGTAATCGGTAAAAACACGAAGATCGGTCCCAACGTTACAATATATCCAGGTACTCGAATAGGCGATAACTGCGAAGTTTTCCCAGGTGCAGTGATTGGAGCAGTTCCTCAAGATTTGAAATTTGGTGGTGAAGAAACAACCGTTGAAATCGGAAACAATACGGTAATTCGAGAATGTGTGACGATTCACCGCGGTACTATTGACAGAATGAAAACAGTAGTGGGAAACAACTGTTTGATTATGGGCTATGTCCACATAGCTCACGATTGTTTAATTGGTAACAATGTAATTCTGGCAAATTATACCGGTTTATCAGGTCACGTTCAAATCGATGACTATGCGATTCTGGAAGGAAAGGTAGCTTCACAGCAGTTTATGCATATTGGAGCTCATGCTTTTGTGGCTGGCGCATCGTTGATTCGAAAAAATGTACCGCCCTTTGTGCGCGCTGCGCGTGAACCATTGAGTTATGCGGGTATCAACGCTGTTGGTTTGCGTAGACGGAACTTTTCCGAAGAGGACATTAAGTTAATCGAGAACATTTACCGTATTCTTTTTGTGCAAAACAATAATATTTCCAAGGGTATACAATCCTTAAATGAAGAACTTCCTGCTTCTGCCTTGAAAACTCAAGTGATTGATTTCATCAATAATAGCGAGAAAGGAATTATTCGAGGTTTGTTATAATTTTTCATTCACCAAAATATAAAGGTTTGATTTCACGTGGACAGTTAATAGAGCTGAATATTACAGATATGGCATTCGGTGGGAATGGTATTGCAAAAATTCAAACTGAGAATGGGGAATACGTCATGTTTGTAAACAATACGTTTCCGGGACAAAAAGTACTGGCACGCGTGACAAAAAAGCGCAAGCGTTATGCTGAATGTTCATTGCTGAAGTTGATCGAAAGGTCACCGCAAGAAATCACCGGTTCGCCGTATCAAGAAATTAGCGGAGCTCCTTATATTTTTGTTCCGACAGAGTTACAAGAGCAGTATAAGCAATCAACGACATTGGAGATCTACCGCCGTTTGGGAGATGTCCAACAAATTCAGGATTTATTTGATGAATTTATTCCTTCTCCCGATCATTTTTTCTATCGGAATAAAATGGAGTATTCATTTTCATGTATAGCTCATGACATTTACACCGATGAAGAAGTAGATGATGCGTTTGCTTTAGGGTTTAAACATCGGGGAACTTGGTGGAAAGTAGAAAATTTGGATAAGCCATCTGGATTATTTGATGAGCAGTGGGAAACTGTACTTGTACAATTGAGAGACTTTTTAAAGGAAAGTGGGTTATCGGCATGGCATCCACCAAAAAAAGAAGGTTTTTTTAGACATATCGTAGTTCGGAAGTCGCTTCATGAAGATAAGTTATTGCTTAATTTGGTGACTTCATCGGAGGGATTGGAGCGTTTCGACGCGAAGGCTTGCGCTGATTTCGTCCTTCAACTCTTGGGTGACCGATTAGCCGGATTTCAACATACAATCAATGACAATGTAGCGGATCGCGCAAAAATTGAAAATGGAAGTACTACATTAATTTATGGTCGAAACATTATCATAGAGAATTTATTAGGGTTGGAGTTTGAAATCAGCATGGAAAGCTTCTTTCAAACGAATCCAAAGTCTGCTGAGCGTTTATATACGAAGGCAATGGACTATGTTTTTGAACAAGGAAATTCGTTGGATGGTCAGCTCGTGATGGATCTATTTTGCGGTACCGGAACGATTGGTCAATTGTTGTCTACCCGCGCGCAAAATAGTCGCATTATAGGAGTGGACATCGTTGAAGAGGCCATCGAAGATGCGAAACGAAATGCTGAACGGAACGGGATAAAGAATGTTGAGTTCTATTCAGCAGATGTGGGCAAGTTTTTGAAGGAATACCCTGATTTTTCTGGGAAAATAGGAACAATCGTGTTGGATCCGCCGCGAGCAGGTATTGCACCAAAGACATTGTTGAAAGTAATTGAGCTAGGTGCTCGCCGGATTGTGTACATTTCATGCAATCCATCAACACAAGCACGAGATGCTAAAACCTTGCAAGAGAATGGTTATGCCCTTAAAAAGGTGAGCCTTGTGGATCAGTTTCCGCACACCAGTCACATTGAAGCCGTCGCATTATTTGAAAAGAAAGAATAATTTTTGAAACCTTTTAGTAACGCATGCGTTACAGGACATAACGGATCAATTATTAACTCTACAGGTTAATTAATGAAAGACCCCGCAGCTTGCTGCGGGGTCTTTTAGTTTTGAGTGCGTCCTTGAACTATTGTTTGATTACCTTGGATCGTGTGACCGTTCCATCAGAAAGGATAACTAATGTGTAGGTTCCTTTCGCTAAATGACTCAAGTCGATAAAGTAGTGATCATCCAAACCGTCAAGTTGAAGGATGCCTTTTCCTTGCGAATCGTGAACAAGAATAGTCCGCTGTTGCAACGATTCAAACTGAATTGTCACTTTATCCACAGTCGGGTTTGGGAATACAGAGAATGATTCTTTGTAGAACTGGGCTACATTAATCGTTGTGTCAATGGTGTCTTGACATGCGTCAGTTATTGTGATTTCATCCATTGTCTCACATCCATTTTCGTCCGTGTAAACTACGCTATAAACTCCGTTACAATAAGGTACTGAGTCGTAGAAAAAAGATGTTCCTGTATAATTTAATGAATTACCATCTAAGAACCAATCCGTGGTTCCATCATTGAGGTTGATAAATAAATTACCGCTCATACCTTGTGTTAGTTCGACTTGGCTAGGGAATGGATAAATCGTTAACTGCATCGTGTCTCGATTAACACATCCGTTGTTGTCGATTCCAACTAATACATAGCTGCCTGATGTGGATGGAGTAATACTTGTTCCATTAGCAATTGCGTTAGATGGAGTAGGGATTCGGAACCATGCTAAGCTGTCTGCGCCATTTCCATTGAGTGTGAGTCCAATACCAGGACATCTGAAACGATCTGGACCTGCAGAAACTACCGGTAAGGCATTTACAGATACTTCAACAGACGTGGAATTTTGGCACCCCATAGCATCAGTGATGGTTAAGATAAAGACTCCTGACGTATCTGTACTTATTGCCTGTGTTGTCGCACCGTTATTCCAATTGTAAGAAGGAGCGAAGTCAGCAGTTAATGTGACAGAGCCTCCTTCGCAGAATTCAATAGGTCCATTCGTTGAAATAACTGGACCTGGTAATGGGTTGATAACGATAGTGATTGAGTCCGAGTCGACACAGCCAGCAGCATTTTCACTGGTTACTAAGTAAGTGGAAGTGACACTTGGTGTGGCTACTGGGTTCGCACAGGAGGTACACGAGAAGTTGGATGCAGTAATGGGGTCACCTGAGACGAGTGACCATTGGAAATTGAATCCTCCTGTCGCTTCTAGTTGAACGGATTCACCGATACATATTTCTAAATCATTCGAGGTCGCCATAGTTTGAAGTTGACAGTATTTGATGGTGCTGAAATCTCGATTAGTTCCACTACCAACGGATGAACCGGTAACGAAGATATTGCCAACTGGATCTACGCGGAAATCAACCATTTGATCACTTGCAGAAGCAGGGCCGTTGAAACGTGTCTGCCATAACTCTGTTCCTATCGTATCTAGTTTGACAGTCAGGTAATCGTCATTGTTTCCTGTGATGTTCGAGTAGCCTGACGCAAAAATCTCAAAATCGCTGTTAACATAGACTTTTTTAGCTTCGTCGTATCCATTTGTAGCACTTTGATAGGTATAATCCCAATGCAGCGTACCATTTTGGCGATAACGTGCGATGAGAAAGTCCTCACCATTTCCTAGGTTCTTAACTTTTCCTGCGACATAAATATTCCCCAATGGATCAGTCGTTACATCAGATGGAGCGTCAAAGTCTTCTGAAGAACCACCGTATACAGCGTCCCATTGTGGAGTTCCCAGACTATTCAACTTCAATAGCATGATATCTTCTTCTACAGATACATTTCGGTAGCTTGTTCCGACTACATAAACATTCCCAAAGTTGTCAACAGAAATTGCTTTTGGAATGTCGATTGAACCAGCTCCATCGTATCGGTTTGCCCATTGTTGAACTCCAGAAGAGTTGTATTTTATGGTGTAGAAATCGAGGTTATTGGTGGCATCAAAGGACTCCCCTGTAACGTATACATTGTTTGCTGCATCTATCGCTAAGGCATTGA
>JALQTG010000092.1 GCA_023264075.1 Crocinitomicaceae bacterium | reverse complement strand
AGGTTCCCAATATTGTACTTGGCTGTCCCAATATCCTGTTGTAATTAGTGTATTTGGATAATCCTTTTTCTCAATATTGTCATACGGCGAATACGTCATGATGTAGTCATAATATTCTTTGTCCTTCGGATTTCCCCATTCATCAAATTCGCCTGTTGTTAACGGAATTGTTTCGTCCCACATGGTTGAAATCACATCTACAAAAGGAACTCCAGCAATCACTCCATTCCATAGATCAGGACGCATGTTCATCACTGCTCCCATCAACAATCCACCAGCACTTCCGCCTTGTGCGTACAAATGAGCTGGTTTCGTGAAGCCTTTTTCAATGAGGTATTCTCCGCAATCGATGAAATCATAGAAGGTGTTTTTCTTTTTCAGAAGTTTTCCATCTTCATACCACTCACGCCCTAACTCTTGTCCACCGCGAATATGTGCAATGGCAAAAACAAAGCCTCTGTCCAATAAGCTCAAGCGAACAGAGCTAAAATACGGATCTATACTGTTTCCATACGAACCATATCCATAAAGCAAAACAGGATTATTTCCGTTCATTTCCATTCCTTTCTTATACACTAAAGAGATAGGAACTTTAACTCCATCGCGTGCTGTAGCATAGTGACGTTCAGAAACATAATTGTCCGGAGAGAAATTATCATCCAATACTTTCGTTTGTTTTAACAATGTGCGCTCTTTAGTAGCCATGTTATAATCGTAGACAGAATTAGGTGTTGTCAAAGAGGTATAGCCGAAACGAACAACATCCGTTTTGTATTCAGGATTTGAGCTTGTGTATGCCATGTAGGCAGGATCATTAAACTCTATATAATGTTCTTCATTATTGTTCCAACTTTTAATTCTCAAATTGGTTAACCCATTCGTGCGCTCCTCTAACACATAGAAATCTTTGAATATCTCAATTCCCTCCAAGAAGGTAGCAGATCTGTGCGCAATAATTTCTTCCCAATTCTCCTTTGAAGTCTTATTAACAGGAGTTTTCATCAAACGAAAATTACGCGCCTCCCAATTTGTAATTATATAAAAATGATCGCCAAAATGACTTACACTGTATTCAAGATTTCGCTCGCGCGGCTGCACTACCTTCCAAGTACCATTTACATCATTTGCCGCAATATAGCGGACTTCCGAACTCAACGTTTGACTACTCTCTATAAAGATATACTCATCAGATTTTGATTTGGACACGTAACAAGAGAAAGTTTCATCTTTTTCTTCATATACTAATTCATCTGACTCGGATGGAGTACCAATCACGTGTTTGTAAATTCGATATGACCGAAGGGTTACTTCATCTTGTCGTGTGTAGAATACCGTTTTATTGTCGTTTGCCCAAACCGCATACCCTGTTGTGTTGATAATCTTATCAGATAACATTTCTCCAGTTGTAATATCTTTGAAATGCAACACATATTGTCTACGCGAAACAGTATCTACTCCATACACCATCAACTTGTTATCTGGACTTACTGTTTGTCCACCAACAGCAAAATAACTTAACCCCTTACCCATTTCAGGTCCATCTAGCAACAGTTGAACTTCATCTGATTCAAGATTTTTTCTGAAATAGCGCGGATAATCGTCCCCCTCATCAAATGTCGAATAATAGGAATAACCATTTTTCGTAACTGGAACGGATTCATCCTTTTGTTCAATGCGACCAACGATTTCCTCAAATAACTGTTCGCGCAACACCTTGTGAGGAGCCATTTTAGCTTCTAAGTATTCATTCTCTGCATTGAGATAATCCAATACTTTTTGAGTTTTCTCATCTGGCGTAGTAGCTTCTTTTTGTTCATCCGATAAACGCATCCAAAAATAGTCGTCTATGCGCGTATTGCCGTGCTCGGTCATTTCAAACGCTACTCTCTCGGCCATAGGTGGTTGAATGGTATCCTTCTGTTCCATTACTGAATCATTATCGTTAGTGCAGGCTACAAAAAGAAGTGCGCTGCTGATTAAAAAATTAGTCGATTTCATTCGTTCAAGGTTTGAAACAAATTTAGCGAATTTCTAAGTGTGCGAATCAGCTGTGAGAGATTTCTTTTCAGTCTATCGAATAAATTCAAGATATAATGACTTGGTGCAGTGTTAATTCCGCGACAAAATGACTGCAAACTATAGCTGGGACTGCCTTTTTGGCGTGTTCAAGGCCCTGAAATAGGAATGGATACAAATTTGAAATCACAGCTTCTGTTGAATTTAAATAAATAAAAATGGATTTTAATAAATGGACCACTAAAACGCAGGAAGCCTTGCAAGAAGCGCAATCAATTGCCTCAGGAAATGGTCAACAAGCCATAGAAACAGGACACCTCTTACGTGGAATGTTGAAAGTAGACGATAATGTACTCCCCTTTGTGTTCAAATCGCTAAATGCAGACTTTAACGTCTTCACACGCGCATTAGAGAGCATTATCGCTTCTTATCCTAAAGTATCAGGTGGACAGCCTTATTTAAGCAATACACTTCAAAAAGTGCTAAACTACGGAATGAATGAAATGCGTAATTTCAATGATGAATTCCTCAGCTTAGAAATTGTCTTATTCTCATTACTCGATGGAAATGACAGCGTTGCGCGACTTCTAAAAGATAATGGATTTACCAAAAACAACCTAAAACAAGCAATCATGGATTTAAGAAAAGGAGAATCTGTCGACTCTCAGGGAAAAGACGGAACATACCAAGCCTTAGAAAAATTTGCCAACAACCTAAACGAAATGGCAAAAAACGGGAAGCTAGACCCGATCATTGGACGAGATGATGAGATTCGTCGGGTACTCCAAATTCTAACAAGAAGAACTAAAAACAACCCAATTCTCATAGGAGAACCTGGAGTGGGTAAAACGGCAATTGCAGAAGGAATTGCTCACCGAATTGTAGACGGAGACGTTCCTGAAAACCTTAAAAGTAAAATTGTCTACTCGCTAGATATGGGAGCGCTCGTTGCGGGAGCAAAATACAAAGGCGAATTTGAAGAACGTCTGAAATCTGTAATAAGCGAAGTAACAAAGTCTGAAGGGGAAATTATCCTATTCATAGATGAGATTCACACGCTTGTAGGAGCAGGCGGTGGCGGTGAAGGAGCCATGGATGCTGCAAACATTTTAAAGCCAGCGTTGGCAAGAGGTGAATTGCGAGCAGTCGGAGCGACAACCCTGAATGAATATCAAAAATACTTTGAGAAGGATAAAGCCTTAGTTCGTCGATTCCAAACAGTATTGGTAGATGAGCCTTCCAGCGAGGATGCTATATCTATTCTGAGAGGTATTAAGGAGAAATACGAAAATCATCACAAAGTACTCATTAAGGACGCTGCAATTATAGCTGCAGTTGAACTTTCTCAACGATATATCACTGACCGAATGCTTCCTGATAAAGCTATTGACTTGATCGATGAGGCAGCATCGAAACTGAGAATGGAAATCAACTCTAAACCAGAAGAACTCGACGAAATCGAGCGAAAAATCATGCAGTTAGAGATTGAGAAAGAAGCCATCAAACGCGAAAATGATCAGAAAAAATTAGCCAATCTTAGCGCTGAGCTTGCCAACTTGCGAGAGCAGCAGGATGAATTTCTCGCGAAATGGAGAGCTGAAAAAGACTTAATTGACAATATACAGAATGCCAAAGAGCAACTCGAGCAATTGAAACTAGAAGCAGAACAAGCCGAGCGCGCTGGAGATTACGGAAAAGTTGCCGAAATCCGTTATGGAAAAGTCAAAGAAGTGGAAGACCTTATTGAAAAAGGAAAGCACGATTTAGCAGAACTCCAATCATCCTCCAAGATGATCAAGGAGGAGGTAGACACTGAAGAAATTGCGGATGTCATTTCCAAATGGACAGGTATACCGGTGTCCAAAATGCTTGAAAGTGAGCGCGCTAAACTACTTCGATTAGAAGATGAGTTAAGGCTTCGTGTAGTAGGTCA
>JALQTG010000088.1 GCA_023264075.1 Crocinitomicaceae bacterium | reverse complement strand
GAATATGTGGACGAATCGTGTCGTGGCAATGATTAAGTTGATCGGTCGTCATTGTTTAATCGTTTAAATCGCAGTTGAAATTTGACATCATTAGTTCCGTTGCTCCTAATCGGGCTATTTCAATTTCCAAATTTAGAAGCTGGTCTGTTGTCTCAAATTCGAAAAATTGAAATATTAATCCAGCTTCACTCGTGAAAATTTCTTTTAAGCAATTTTCAGCAAGGAAGGCATGCATTAAATCATCTGATAAATCCTCATAAATCACTTTTACAGTAAGCACGTTAACGGTTTCAGTAGTTTGGTTCAATGCTTCACTTACACTCGTTGCTTCTAGGTCTTTCACTTCGAATACTTGATAAAAGGAGTGTTCATCTAATTCTGCACGAATCAACGGGAGGGAAGGAGTGTTTTTCGAAGGGTACAAAATGGATTGGATTTTTCCTGTTGCTTCGTCATAATAGAACATGCCATCATCTTCATTGTAGCGATTTAATACTTGGGTAGGGAAACTTCCATACGTTTCTTTACTCTTGAATTGACTGTAAAGGCTTCGATCCTTTAATATAGGTTCTGCTGGCGGTTTAGGCGCATTAACTACTGAGCTAACTGCGTTCTTTTTCCGTTCTGTCGGAGTTACAGATTCTAAAATTGAGGTCCCGTATTCGGTTAACAGTTTATTCGCTTGCGCCACTGAAATTCGTTCACCTTTGTAATATGCCACAATATACGCATCACGAATACCTAAGTCTATTGCTTCTTTTCTTTTTATACTCGCTTGAGGCACATCGTCAAACATACCGGATGAGTATCGCATTTGACCATTCGGTAAACGCAACGTAATTAAAGGGGAAATGTTTTTTAATTGAGACGCAGGTACAGGGCGATTATATACCCCGACTTGTACCGTAAAATAGAGCCCCAATTTTGTTTCTCCAGCTACCGCTTCTGCAGCACCAGGTGCTTTATTATAGGCGAATTCATCAAGTTCAGGCTCAAATCCTCCCTGCTGATTCATCTCATTAGCTTCGGATGCTAATAGAACTGGTGTTTTGGAAGAAGTAATCGAAGGTACACACGCCCCAGACTCTATAAGTTGAACTGCACGATAAACGGGTATTCTTTCTCCATCACAATAGGATACTACGAATGCATCGCTGTATCCCATTTCACGAATTCTATCTCGCGCATTTTCGGCATCACGTCTTCCACCAAAATATCCGGCCATGTAGCGAATGAGACCTGGTCGCACTTGCTCTCCAGAAACAGGGGAGAAGTCATTAAATGTTTCGTTCGGAACGGGTTTACTAAATGCACCGATTTGAACTCTAAAGAAGAGTCCTTTAGGTTTCTCCGCTTCTAGAGGAATTGGGTTATCATCGTTGTAGACGTTAGACCTCTTGTCTGCGATAATTAACCCTGTTGCCATTACAGGTAGGGAAAGAGCTTCCTCAACAGGAGTTACGTTGCGCGCCAATAGGTTTTGCGTAATCTCTCTTTCTCGAGGATCGGATGGAAGAAGATTATTAATAAGAGCTTGCTGTTCTTCAATTTCTAATCGTAAAACGTCGACCTCTTTTTGGGTATAGGCAATACTTTTCAATAAATAACTTACTTCCGCTTTTTCACCTTCAGTTGGCGTTGGATTATTATCGAGAATGTCATTTAAGATTTGTGTATTGGTAAATATCAATTGTTCTTTTGTCCTCAGTTCGTTTTGCTTTTGTTCCAAATTGTTGATTGCTGGGAATAAAGCTTTGTAATTGTCGGATTGAGCAATTTCCACTTCTTCTTTGTAAGTCAAATTATACTCGATCGATTTTTCGTCTATGCCTTTGCCATGGTCCGATTGCTTCTTCTCGTTAAGAATTGCGAGTTCTTCGGAGGTAGCATTTCGTTTTACGTACAATTCTTTTTGCAATGCAACCAATTCGTTTCGGCGCATTTCGAGTGGTTGAAATTCTTTCTTCTTGGCTGTGCGCAAGGCGAGATCAATTTCCTTCAATTCATCTTTGATCGCAAGCAATTGAACATCGATTGTCTGTTGTTCTTGTTCTAGTGAAGCCCTGGATTGGAACAGCTTCTTGTCATCTTGAAGTTCGATGTTTTCAGCAGCAATTATCGCTTCAACTATTGCTTCTTTCTGAGCGTTATTTTTTGTTTGAGCTATCGCGTCGAGTGCCTCATTGTGTTTGTTCTGGGCTTGGGTTAATAATTGACTTTTTA
>JALQTG010000037.1 GCA_023264075.1 Crocinitomicaceae bacterium | reverse complement strand
ATAATATTGCACATTTGAGTAATTGGAATATCTCCACAGTGAATGTCCCTGTTGCCATTCTAGTATGGCTAATGATTTATCCCATGATGGTTCAAATTGACTTTAGCTCCATAAAATATGTCTCCCGCAATTGGAAAGGTATAGGGCTAACTTTTTTCGTAAACTGGTTGATTAAGCCTTTCACAATGGCGTTTTTTGAGTGGGTGTTCTTCTATCATCTCTACGAAGCTTGGATGACACCAGAGAACGCACAAGAATACCTTGCAGGGGCAATCCTTCTCGGAGCAGCTCCGTGCACTGCTATGGTTTTCGTTTGGTCGTACTTAACAAAAGGTGATGCAAACTACACGTTGGTACAGGTTTCTGTAAACGACTTGATTTTACTCGTGGCATTTATTCCAATTGTGGCGGGATTATTTAGCTTATTCGGCATTCAAATCCAGGGTGAAGTCGGAATTCCTTATGAAGCATTAGTGACTTCGGTGACTGTTTTTGTTCTACTTCCGTTGATTGGTGGTTATCTTTCTAGCAGGATTCTTATTAGTTCCAAAGGGGAGCAATGGTTTAAAGAAAAATTTCTCGGTGCGCTGAAACCAATATCTATCCTTGCTCTTCTGTCCACATTGATATTATTATTCTCCTTTCAAGGAAATAAAATCATTGAAGAACCATTTATAATACTCCTAATTGCCATTCCTCTCACGATTCAAACATACGCGATATTTTTTATCTCTTGGTTTGGCGGACGATTTTTACAGCTAAAACATTCCATTTGTGCTCCTGCAGCCATGATAGGCGCGAGTAATTTCTTCGAGCTTGCAGTAGCGGTGGCGATTGCGTTATTCGGTTTGAATTCAGGGGCAGCATTAGCAACCGTTGTGGGAGTATTAATTGAAGTGCCAGTTATGTTATCGCTGGTGGCATTAGCGAATAGATGGAGGTATTGAATTCTGAGTTTAGAGTTTAGAATTTAGAATTCTGAGTTCTGAACTCTATGTTCTAAATTTATTTATAAGACTTTGAAAGCTGAAATTAAATCGTATTGTTTAGAGCGGATTCAGGAATTCGCGTTGATTCCTGAAGCGCGGAAGGCGTTGCTAGAAAGGATTGCTAAATATATTAATGAAAAAGAGGATCAGCACGCTCCAATACAATTAATATACGTCTGTACCCACAATTCTCGCCGCAGTCATTTTGGACAACTCTGGGGAGCTGTTGCGGCTGATTATTATGGCGTCAAAAATGTCAACACATTTTCCGGGGGGACCGAAGCTACGGCACTTCATAAGAATGTTATCCATACATTGGAAAATATTGGTTTCGATGTCACTAACGGAGCCGAAGATGAAAATAAAAAATACATTATACTATTTGGGGAAAATAAATCTACACTTTGTTTTTCCAAGCTCTATAATGCTCCAGAGAATCCAAAAGCCAATTTCGCAGCTATCATGACCTGTTCGGATGCCGAGGACAACTGCCCCTTTATTCCTGGAGTCGAACTGCGAATAGCTACGACTTACGATGACCCCAAAATGTTCGATGGCACAGATCAGGAAACAGAAAAATATGCCGAACGATGTGCTCAGATCGCACGGGAGAATTTGTATGTGTTTAGTTTGGTAGGTTAACTTTGTCAGTTTCAAGTTGTAGTCAAAGGTTTCACACACATAATGGATCTTGCAAACTGCAACGCGCAAAGCGCAAAACTAACTCCTTAATTTATACTTAAATAAGTGAACCTGTTGCGCTGAATACACAGTCGTTTTTCCAGAAGTATAAAAGGCGATAACACAAACCAACAGATACCATAGACCTCCCATTGGACCAAACATTTCCATCCCCATGACCGCGCAAGCTAGCGGAGTATTTGTTGCACCGGCGAAAACAGCAATAAACCCTAGCCCTGCTAAAAATGATACGGGTAATGGTATGAACAAAGCAAATGCGCTTCCCAATGTCGCGCCAATGAAGAATAAAGGGGTGGCCTCTCCGCCTTTGAATCCGACGGACAAGGTGAATACTGTAAAAAGAATCTTTAAAGCGAATACTTCCAATCCAGATTCAGTAATAAAAGCTTCCTCAATAACTGGAATACCTAAACCCAAGTAAGATTGAAAATTGAACATTAATGCAACCATTGCGATCACCGCACCTCCGAGGGAAATCCTCAGGATATCATTTGGAATAAGCTGTTTAAACCCGGTAGTCAAATACTTCTTCGAAAGACTAAATACCATTGCTGTAATGCCAAAAACGATTGCTGCAATGACAACATAACCAATACTTTGGAAAGAAACATCAGGCAATTGAACAGCGGCATATGAAGTATGTCCCACACCCCAAAATTGGCACGCGAAATTGGCAAGAAAACTAGCTAGTATAATGGGAACAAAACCCTGAACATCCAACTTAATTTTTCGATCCAGCTCAAAAGCAAATAACAACGCTGCCAATGGAGTTCCGAATACACCTGCAAATCCCGCAGCAACTCCCATTCGGAGCAAAATTTTATGATTGAGGTTTGCGCGTTTAAATAATAACTCAAATTGATCAGCAATAGTTCCACCCATTTGCACAGCCGTACCTTCCCTACCCGCTGATCCACCAAACAAATGAGTTATTATAGTACCAACTATTACAAGTGGCGCTAATTTCCAATGGATGCGCTTTTTTGGTTCTATCATTTCCGAAATGAGTAGGTTACTCTCCTGCTCTACTCCTTTCGCAAGGTAATGGTAACCGATTCCAATTATAGCACCGCCAAGTGGCAAAAGCACAATCCAATGATCATTCGCCATTCTTGCAGTTGTTGCAAGCTCTAGCGCGACTAAAAAAAGTGCAGAAAAAGATCCAACAAGAACTCCAATAAATAGAATACTTAAGGACCAAAACAAAAAACTACGGTATATCGCCTGTTTCATTAAAGTATGATTCAATGTTCGCAGACGTCATCAGCACTAAGGCAATTCAAGGCGGACATCATCACCTAATTCGTGGGGTAAATTTACTAAAAATACATAAACAGAAAAAGGCGCATCAAAACCAATGCGCCTTTCTAAAACTTTATTAAGTTCGAATTATGCCTCTGCTCCTTCAAAAGGTACAACAGAAACAAACGAACGATTGTCCTTCTTTTTTCTAAAGTGAACCAAGCCATCAGTCAAAGCGTATAACGTATGGTCTTTTCCAATTCCAACATTATCGCCTGGGTGGTGTTGTGTTCCTCTTTGACGAACGATGATGTTACCCGCAATTGCTGGTTGCCCACCGAAAATCTTAACACCTAATCGCTTACTTTCTGACTCACGACCGTTTTTCGAACTACCAACTCCTTTCTTATGTGCCATCTTATTTAATTTTATCTGAAATTATCTGAATCAATAATTTCTAGTTTATCCTTTAATTCCTGTAATGGTAATTTCCGTTAAATACTGACGGTGACCATTTTTCTTTTGGTAACCTTTTCTTCGTTTCTTTTTGAAAACGATTACCGTGTTACCTCTCAGGTGACGTTCTACTTTCGCAGAAACTTTTGCACCTTCTATAGCTGGGGCGCCAACGTTTACTTTACCTTTATCTTCTGTTAAAAGAACTTTGTCGAAATCAACTTTTGCTCCTTCTTCAGCGTCCAAACGGTGAACGAAAACTTTTTGGTCTTTTTGCACCTTAAACTGCTGCCCTGCTATCTCTACAATTGCGTACATAGCTTTTAATTTTAATTATTCTTTCCAAAAATTGGACTGCAAATGTAGCAAAATTTTATTTAACCAAATAAAAATGACTAAATTCTTTGGTCTTTTTTTTCCTTTCTCTTACTTAAGACATTTGCAATGTAAACACCCGATAGAATTACCAGCATGGCAAGTACTTGATAAATAGACATTACCTCACCATCCCATAGACCAATTAACAACGCTACTATTGGTATAAAATAGGTCACACTGCTCGCAAACAAGGCCGAGCTATTCGCAATCAGAATATTAAAAATAATTACCGAAAACGCTGTTCCTATCAACGCTAAAATCCCAATATAAATCAATGCTGTTGAAGCATGTGGATTCGTTACAATAGTTGTCGGAGTATCGAAAAAGAAGAACAATAATAGAGCAGGAATAAACGTAAGACTAAACGCCATAGAGGTAATCTTTAAGGGCTTTATTCCGTTTAGATTATACTTAATAGTGTTAACGCTAATTGCATAAAAGAAGGTGGCCAGGACTACCGCCAACACATGCCACGCCGAACCATAAGTATCTACTACTGACACTCCATTCACCAACCAAACAATTCCAACCGTACCGATTGCCACCCCTAATACTTGCAATCGAACGAGTGGTTGTTTAAATAATAACATCCCAATGATTAGCGTGAAAATCGGTGTACAACTGTTCAACATTCCAACATATCCTGAAGAAATACCTGTTTCAGCATACGTAAAAAGGAAAGCTGGCATAAAATTACCTAAGAAAGCCACGACTCCCAGGCTCAAAATGATTTTCACTGAATTGAAGCTCAGGAAATATCTCAATCCTATTGGCAATAAAGCCGATGAAGCAAAAAGCATACGCATTGCTCCTACTTGGTTACTGCTAAAAATTGCATCACCTGAAACTTTATCAATCATCCCTCTTTTCATCAGAATAAAAGAACTTCCCCATATCGTTGCCAGGAAAAGCAGCATGCCCCAGTTTTTTAATTCGCGATTCATGCGGCAAATGTAATTTAGAAATCGTTGAAAGTGTTAAAAAATCTTACTGATTAAGCGAATTGTTTCATTTGTTCGTACATTTGACAACAAATCGTATGTTTTCGACCATGAAAAATATCCAAATCTTCGTATTTCTTTTCATCGCTATTTCAGCATTATTAGTAGCCTGTAGTGAGGACAAGTCCACTCCAAATTCTATTTCTGAATTCAATGTTACTGGCATGGTTTGTCAGCATGGTTGTGGAGGCTCTATCCGCAAAGGACTTTTTGAAAAAGAAATGGCGACGCAAGTGGACGTTACTTTTGATGAACAAACTGGACTTGGAAATATTGCTGTGTACCACAACAACAAAGGTGTGACGACCGATCAAATCAAAGAACTCATTGAAGGTTTAAATGACGGGCAATTTGAAGTTGAATTCGTCGGAACCAAAGAATACACCGCTCCCGCTGGCTCAGAGGCCCCAACAAAAAACTCAACCCATGAAGACGAACCTATCGTGGAGGCTAAGCAAGGAATGATTACTTTTCCGAACATTACGGACCTGTTGAACAGCTTGATTCATTAAGCTTATTTCGCCTGGTGTGAACAGAACGCTATTCCACCTGTTTAATGATCAATTCTTTTCACGATTCACATGAGTTACCGTTATATTATTGTATTCTCTTTTATTACTCTTCTTTGTGCGCTATTAGACATTTACACGTGGAGAGGGCTACAAAAAACGGTCAGCAAACGCGTCTTTCGTTTCTTTAAGTGGTTCATCCCTGTAACTACTTTTCTCTTTTTCTTAGGATTTATTTTAACCATTTATCGAGCAGGGCAAGGTATATATAATGCCCACTACCTATTGAATATTATGACAGGATTTACATTCGGTGTTTTTCTTGCTAAGTTATTAATAGCTGCTCCTTTTCTGATTGAAGATCTTTTTCGCTATCCAGTTTACATTTTTAGGAAAATAAAAAAAGAAAAACGTAATGAACCTGCTATGCCCAGCCGGAGAAGGTTCGTTCGAAATATTTCCTTGAGCCTCGCTGCAATTCCACTTTCGGGTACTATTTACGCTATCACTCGTGGGAAATACAACTACCAAGTAAAAGAGCTGACCCTTTTTTTTGACGACTTACCACTGGAGTTTGATGGATTCAAAATCGCACATTTCTCGGATTTTCATGCAGGAAGCTTTGATGATCTTGAACAAGTGCGCGGAGGACTCCAGCTTATTTCAGAAGGAAACCCTGATATGATTGTATTTACTGGCGACATCGTGAATAACCGTCCTCAAGAAGCGCTACCCTTCGTTGAAATGCTCCAAGAATTGAAGGCTCCTTACGGTAAATACTCTATCCTTGGAAATCATGACTATGGTGATTATATGCCCTTTGAAAACGACGAGGAACGTAAAAAAAACCGTGCACAATTAGAAGGAATTCATCGCGATGCAGGCTTTGATTTATTAAATAATACTCGACGAACGATCCAAAAAGGTACAGATTCTATTTCACTACTCGGGGTTGAAAACTGGGGGAATGATCCCTTTCCTAAATATGGGGATTTGGACACCGTTACTGACGGATTAAGTGAAAAAGAATTTAAAATTTTATTATCCCATGATCCTGACCACTGGGAATATGTCACCAAAGACCATCAACAACACATCCATGTCACCCTTAGTGGACATACCCATGGTGCACAGTTCGGAGTGGACATACCCGGATGGCAGTGGAGCCCCGTAAAGTATCGTTATAAACGATGGCTGGGATTATATGAACACAATAATCAATTTCTTTTTGTTTCAAAAGGATTTGGCTTCTTAGGATTTCCTGGTAGGATTGGAATGAGTCCCGAAATTATTCAATTCACGTTAAAAAAGAAGGCCTAGTCTTTAAAACTGTTTAGCTCCGTCCAGTTTATGCAACAATTGTTACCTGAAAAGAACAAGAATTGGATTATTTTTGTTGTTCAAGAAAGCGTAAGACATGAGCGGATATATTGAAACACTGGTAAACTCATATAAAGGATATGCCTCCTACCTTTGGAATACGATTACTAATCCATTTGCAGAGGGTGATTTGAACTATTTTTATTTTCTGATCGTGCTTTCATTGGTCGTTTGGGGGCTAGAAATTGTATTTCCTTGGCGCAAGAAACAAGCAATAATTCGAAAAGACTTTTGGCTCGATGGGTTTTATATGTTTTTCAATTTTTTCCTATTCAACTTACTCTTATTCACTGCACTATCAGATGTTTCGATTCAATTTCTATACAACGTATTAGCTCCACTCGGATATTCAGGGGGACACTTATTTGATTCTACCAGTTGGCCGGTAGCATTGCAGCTCTTGGTATTCTTCTTGATTTCGGACTTTGTGCAGTGGAACGTGCATGTTTTGCTTCACCGCATACCCTTTTTATGGCAATTTCACAAAGTACATCACTCTGTTAAAGAAATGGGCTTTGCAGCACATTTGAGGTATCATTTTGGCGAAACGTTCATTTACAATACATTCAAATACATTACACTCTCAATGATATTCGGATTTGATATCCAGTTGGCATTCATTGTGCATGGAATTGCAATTACCATTGGGCACCTCAATCACGCGAACATTGGTTGGGATTACGGACCGCTAAAATATATCTTTAACAATCCTAAAATGCACATTTGGCACCATGCCAAAGAGCTTCCGAAAAACCATCCATTCGGAATGAATTATGGAATTAGCCTTAGTATTTGGGATTATATCTTCAAAACAAATTATATTCCTCACGAGGGGCGAGACATTGAATTAGGATTTGAAAATGACGAGCATTACGCCCCTACGTTTTGGCAACAGCTAATTGCTCCTTTCAAGCGTAAACCAACTTCCTCTAAACACGGATAGATGCCCTTTAATTTTACACCATAATCATGAGAAAAAACCTTCTAATTGCTTTGCTTGCTTCCCTAACGTTAGGACTAGCTCCATTCTTTCCAGAACCTCATCTTTTTGGAAAGGTTAAATGGATTCTTGGAGGTGGAGTTGGAATGAAAGCAGAAGATTGGTTTGACTTCGTAATGCATGGAGCCCCATTTCTATGGCTTACCTATGAACTCGTGATGTTTATTAAAGATCGATTCGTGCAGAAAAAACGTTAAGCTGTTTGTTGAAAGGGCAACTTCTTTTTTATTTTATAATAATCTACAAGCAACACTAAAATTATTGTAAGCGCTAGTACACCGGGCACCTTGTACCGAACAATAGCTCCCAACACGGGAGTTGTCCAACCAACCACTACAAATACTAGAGTCGCAAAAAGTAAAAAAGTCCATACCATTCGCTTAATACGTTTATTCAATTTTCTCCGCGCAAACAATGTCACCAACAACAACCCGAGAAATAAAATTATATTTTCAATAAATGCGGGATATTTGAGCCAGCTCCCTTTATCAGCTGGCAAGGGTCGTATAGTAGTATTAAAAAGAACCTCTGGCACAATGCGCAACATGGTTGAAAAGGAATTGTTGATTCGTGTTACTTCAATTCCACTACCCGCCTGGTTCATAGAGAGATGTATTTGATATTCTTTCCCAATTTCTGATAATTGAACAGGTTTCCTGTCATTATGATTGCGTTTATGCGCTAAATATGCACCCGTTGATTCCGCTAATAGAGCTGCTCCGTTATTGTTGTAGGTGAATTTATCGCGATTGGAAAAGTACACGTAATAATAATAGTCCTCATCAATCTCTAAATACAGCCCTCCA
>JALQTG010000013.1 GCA_023264075.1 Crocinitomicaceae bacterium | reverse complement strand
GTTCAAATTTCTTCATTGCCTTTTGGTACTTACGCTGTTCAGTCACTGACTTCGCAAGGAGCTTTTCTTGGTGCCGGCGCTATTTTGCGGGTAGGGATTACCGGAATCTCATTTACATGGGACCTTTGGGAACAAGACCCGGCATTGACGTTTGATTTCGGAAATGGAACAATCACTACACTTCCTGCTGTATACCGACCGACCGTATTTGCCATAAATGGAGGGGTTGACCCGATGGATATGATGTCTAGTGCAGTTATAACAGGAAGTGTTGGGGATACAATAACAATCTCGATTGTGAATAATGGAAACATGATTCATCCGATTCATTTTCATGGATACCATGTTGAATTGATGCAATCTACCCAACAGGCGAGTCGAATAGGTTGGAAAAAGGATAGCTTTCCGGTATTTGTAAAAGAGGGTATGACGTTACGACTCATACCTCATCAACCCGGAGAATTTCCTGTCCACAACCATAATCTTGTTGCGACCTTATTTAACAATGGCTATCCGCTTGGGATGATCACAATGCTCATGATAATGCCATGAAAAGATTCCTGTATTACATATTGTTGGTGAGTTGCTTTCAGGCAAATGGGCAAGGAAGTCTGAAAGAAGTATTTCTTCAGTCCAAAATGGACGGGGAGCTTACGCTGTATGATGGAACTGAAATTGTATTTTGGGGGTATGGAATAGAGAATCAAACTACGGGATTGGCGAAAATCTCATTACCCGGACCTATATTACGTTTTGACCTAGGAGATACAACCCGCATCCAGTTAAGAAACACCTCACCTGAAGCACATACGATTCACTGGCATGGACTCGACGTCGATCAAGCGAATGATGGAGTTGGTCATACTTCGAGTAATGTGATTCCGAATGCACTTTTTACTTATGAGTTTGTATGTTCAGAACCAGGCACCTACATGTATCATTGTCATGTCTTGACACCGCTTCATTTAGCCATGGGAATGTACGGACTAGTCATTGTAAGTGGAGAAGCGCCAGATCTTTTATACGATAATACGACTAAATACACCAAGGAGTTTTCGTTTTTGTTTTCTGAAATGAATTTGAATTGGAACACAAATCCGTTGTCTCCAGGCCCATTTGCGCTTTATGAAGCAGATTATTTGATGGTCAACGGTATGTCCGACCAAGAGACCGATTTTAGCGATAATGCGGTGGTAGCCACGGAGGATGATACGCTTGCTTTTCGCATGGCCAATATTGGATATGGAAGTGTTAGGGCGATATTCCCGCCAGAGTTAGAGGTGTTCGCCGTAGCTTCTGATGGAAGGAGGATAACGCCAGTAGAAACTAATGAATTAGAGATTTTTCCAGGTGAACGTTTTGATTTCATTGCCAGGCCTTTACAGGTTTTTGAAGGCGTGATTTCAGTGGATTATATCGATTTGCGGAATAATAATCTGTTGGGGTCTAATGATATTCCCGTAACAGTGACTTCAACAGTTGGTTTAACGAATGATACAATGTCGCCATCGGTCGTCTATCCAAACCCGTTTTCTGAAACCGTACATGTTGAAGCACCTATTTATCCGGTGAACGTCGATATCATCGATAATACGGGCAAATTGCTTAAACGTGTAACCGTACAATCCGCTTCGGAGGTAGATCTACGTGATCTTGCAAAAGGCGTATATCATTTAAAAATGGATGCGGATGTTTTTAAAATAATCAAGCGTTGATCAGTAAGTACTTGGTTTAACCAACCTTAATTCAATTTTTTCATTTCCTTAACATGAGTTCTGAGTTACATTAAGTATTTTTGTGTATTATGCATACATATAAAATTGGAGTTGTGGCTTTACTATCACTTTCTTTTCTTTCCAGCAGCTGCCAAAAGGCAGTGAGGTTGTATGACAAGAGTGTGTATAAGACCTATGAGAAAAAGGGATTTCAAGAAAAGGTGTTACAAAATGGTGACCATACGCTTCATTATTTTGACAATGAATTACAGCATAAACCAGTGATGTTGTTTATTCATGGGTTTGGGGGTGATGGAAAGGTTACTTGGGAACGACAAGTCAAAAGGTTCTCCAATGACTATCGGATTATTGTTCCTGATTTATTGTGGTTTGGAGAGAGTTACTCGAAAGCTCCTCCCACCTTAACGTCGCAAGTTGGTGCTATTCATTCATTGGTAGAGCAATTAAAATTGATGGATGTTCACATGGTAGGCATTTCTTATGGAGGTTTTGTTGCTTTAGCTTATGGAAGTACTTTTGAACACACCTTAAGTTCGCTTACAATTGTAGCGTCTCCCGGGGATGTAATGGCGGATGATGAGGTTGAAGAATTTTGTAGAAGGAATAATGTGAAAAGTGTCAAGGAAATTTTTGTTCCAAAAGACGCAAAGGATGTGAAACGATTGTTTAAAATATCTATGGTCAATCCCCCACCTTTTCCAATAGTTGTTTATGAGGCCATTTTTGAAAAATACTTTAGTCGCTACCCTACGGAGCAAGCGGAATTATTAGACGATCTTCCTACCAATAAGGATAAGGTGGCTGATACCTTGTCGATTCCAACCTTGGTGCTATGGGGTGCTAAGGATGCTATTTTTGATGTGAGTAACGCTTATAAACTTCAAGAGAAGTTAAATGCTCAGCTCGTAATCAATGAAAAAACAGGTCACACGTATCCGGGTGAGGAACCGGCGCATTTCAATAAAGCACTAATGGAATTTATCGACTCTATCAAGTCAACCGCTAATTCCAACGCGCCGAAGTAAGCACTCGAAACTCAGGTTGTCCATTTCCTCCGGAAACTTCAAACGTGATGGAGATCGGTTTGAATTTATTTTTTTTAGAATTGTTTAGTAACTCCTCAATGAACGGAGTCATTTTATCCACTTTAACAGCTGTAACGAAACGGTCTCCTTCTTTTGGCTCCCCGAGTAATAAGAATAGCGCATTTTCGGTTTGAATGTAGCTGATGTAATGTGTGTTGAATCGACCCTCCCCATTAATGATGTCCATGACTTCGGCCTCATTAGAAATGTTTTCAGGCCTAATTTTTTCCCAGCGTTCATGAACAATATCGTCCGCAAAGTCGGAAGAACGAAAACGAGCATCAACAGCCTCCCCATTTTCGAAAAACACTTGTTTTTCGTTAAATACTGCAAAATTAGAGTCTACCCAATCGTCATATCGTTTATGTACTGCATATACTTCATTTTGATCGAGGTAATAAATCCGTTCACCTTGTTCAGCAAAGTTTCCATCAGAAAAGTATTCTACAATTTTTACGGGCATTTTATCAGCGTTTAAGTAGATGTCAACTTCTTTAAACTTGGATTGATCTCCCACCGTTTCTTCCCAACGTAAGCTTTTAACTAACTCTAATACAGAATTATCAAGTGTCTCAAATTCTTCCATTTTCTTTTGAGAAGTAGAAATAGTTTCCTCTTCAATCGAATCTTTGGAAGAAGGAGTTGTATTGCTACCTTTGATTTTCTGTTCGCAAGACAACAAAGTGACAGTAATTAATAGAAGTAAGCCAAGAGAAAGTCTATAAGATATATTCATAATTTCTTTTTGGGGTAACATAATTTTCTGTTTTAGTAACAAAAAGTCCCGACTTCGATTGAAATCGGGACTTTTGTTATAGCCTTAATTATTTAAAGATAATTGTCATTTCTACACGTCTATTAGCTTGTCGACCTTCCGGTGTGTCGTTACTTTCAATTGGCATTGTTTGACCGAAGTAAAGTACAGAAAGACGTTCTGTTGCAATACCGCGTTCTACCATGAAATCACGAACAGCTTCAGCACGTTGTTTTGATAAGATCAAATTACTTTGTGCCTTACCTACGTTATCCGTGTGTCCAGCAATTTGTAATCCCCACTCTGGTTTCTTCACTAAAACTTCAGCCAACTCATTCAAGGATTCAATCGACTCTGATTTAATCTTCGAACGACCTGTTTCAAATTCAAGGTTATCGAATGCTGTTTTCAAAATTTCTTGAACTTCTGCTTCAATCTCAGGACAACCTTCATTTTCGACAGGTCCAGGAGTTTCAGGACACTTATCATCTTTATCTGGAACACCATCATTATCGGTGTCAGTATAAGGACATCCTTCGTTCTTCTCAGGCCCGGGGATGTTAGGACATTTATCGTCCTTATCCAATACACCATCACCATCCGTATCTGGCCATGGGCATCCATTGTTTTCTGTTGGGCCAGGAGTTTCAGGACATTCATCTAGGAAGTCTAGAACACCATCTCCATCAGTATCTGGACATCCTTCGAATTCCACA
>JALQTG010000303.1 GCA_023264075.1 Crocinitomicaceae bacterium | reverse complement strand
ACCTGTTTCAATATCATACATTCCTCCGACAATTTTTATACTGCCTTCGGTTTCCATTTCAGATAGAATTTCACTTTTGGCGCGAATTTCTGCTAAGGCGATATCTACGTTAATGTCGGCAACACGCTGTACTTTCTCTTCTGTATCAATAATTCCCACCTCGGCCTCTACTTGTTGAACAGCAGGTTGTATTTTACGCAATAGCCCTGTGATATTACCCATTTCGGCATGCTGACACGCCGAGGTTACCGCGCCACACTTTGAATGTCCAAGTACTACAACCAGTTTTGATCCTGCGACTTTACAAGCATACTCCATAGAACCTAATACATCCTCGTTCACAATATTACCTGCTACCCGAACACTGAAAACATCGCCTAATCCTTGGTCAAAAATAAGTTCAGCAGAAGTTCGACTATCAATACAACTCAAAATTACTGCGAATGGGAATTGTCCATCAGAGGTTTCATTTACTTGATTCAATAAATTTCTGTTTACACGCAAATTATTTACAAATCGCGCGTTACCTTCTTCCAAGTAGACTAGCGCATCCGACGGAGTGATTTCGCTTTGAGATTTTTGATTGTGAGTTCTCATATTTTCTTTTCTCGTGTACTCCGTTTTAATGAGTAAATTATTAAAACTGGAGGTAAAGGTAATCATTCGCTGTAATATGGAAGGACGAATATTGAGATTTTATTCACAGGCGCTTTTGCGGTAAATGTTAAATGTTCTAAAGAAATGCGATGAACTGTTTCAAGGCTTCCTCGGAATATTGGTTGGAAATTGTCTATTTTCGCGTTGTTAAACCAAAATGCAAGAATAAGCACGTATGAAGCCTGCAGAGCTATTAGTTTCTTTTCAGAAAGGTATACTGTTCTTGGCACTTATTCAAGGAGTACTATCCAATGCACAGGAGCATGAGCTTCGAATAGTGAAAGAATCTTTTTCTTTGACAGCTGATTGTCGAGGGAGTGCGGAGTACGGATATATCATCGACCAGGGGAAAAGAGTATATGACGGAGAATTTTATTTCAATTCTTCTGAAGTAAGTGCTCTTGATGTTTCGGCCGTACATACAACAGAGCTCTTCGGAGCATTCTCAAAAGGTGAAAAATCCGGACGCTGGAAATTTAGTAAAAGTGAGCTATCTGCTGTAGGTAAACCAGTTGGTATGACTCAAACAGCTTATGTGGTGAATTATCCAGCAGCGGGAAAACAGCGGTTGATTTCTGGTGAATTTCTCAATGGCAGAGCAGTTGGAAAATGGGCATCTGGAACATATACACTGAATCAAGGACGAATAACGGATACCTTAGGCTTCTGGGAAACTCAGTTGAAGGAAAATCGATGGGCAGGAAACTTCGCCGGTTATTCGGGACAGTTTGAAATTGCAGGTACTGTTGACGAAGATGGTTTTGTGGATGGTGTTTGGGTGGTGATGCACAACAACGGAACATTGAGAGAAGAGCGCAGGTATAAGTCCGGCGAACTGCTGGAGCATAATGTCACTAAAGACGGGGTCCGGTTTAATATACCGCATCTTGGAATGAGTGAGTCAGAAGGTAATACCATGGAAGTGGAAATCTCTTCTGTTTACCTCGACGTCTTGTATCAAACCAGCGTTCTGCCGGTTAGGTCGGGGAATAAAACACTTGAATTACAGGGTCTTCGGAAAATTATTGGGAAAGGAAATACGTTTATAAAAGAATCTCTTTTTAGTTTTTTAAAGGATGAAAACATGTCAATTTGGGAAGTGCTTCCAGGAAGCTCACCGTTTCAATTACCAAAATTAAAGATCCGGAAATATCCTTTTTCCGAGAAGGAAAAAAATGATTTAGACCACATTTCTAAATTATTATCCGATTCGAAAGAAATTGTGGAAGTCTTTTTTTCAGACCCGTATGTTGACATGAGCATTCATCGAGAAGTGGAGTTGGCGTATCGGTATGGGATTTTTACTGAATACCGCAGCGCCCTGGATAAATTGAGTCAGCTTGTCGACCTATTGGAAAGACCATCTTTTGAATTTGTTGACCGAAAACTACTACTTCCGTATCTGGCGGAAGATATTCTTTTCCCCTCGGTTATTAGTTATTCCTTCGGAGGAAAGGAGAATACGCGAGAAACTCATTTTCCAGAAGGATTAGAGTCGGACTTATTTTCCATTGCTTCGATTAGTACATTGATCGAGTCGATTCAATTAGAGCTAATCAAAGAATCGAATGAGGTTCGTCCTATACTCATTGAAATGAAACGTGAATCAGAGGTTTCGGATAAAGAAAAAATGTTGTTAAAGCTCCGGGATTCACTTCGTGGACAGTTTGCTAACACCCTTGGATTAGATGATTTTAATCAATATCACGAACAGTATGCCGACGAAGTATTAACTTTTATAAATCGTCGATTTTCTGATTATGCGCAACTCGAATTAGATGATCGCATTGCAACAATTGACGAGGAACTTGTTTGTTTCCGTCAGTTTCTCGAATTCTATGAGTTTTTGTCTGGCCTCCCAATTAAACTAAAGGATATGGAGGCGTTTTACACCCGGACCATTTGGAATCCGTTTACTTTCACGGATATGCAAGAGGTTGTGAAAGAGCGTGTTTTTAATGCGTATCAGAAAACACTGTTGCCGTTCGCCTTTCAAGAGTTGGAACAAGGGTTGTCATGTGTTTCCATACAACAGAAGATGAATCAGTTTTTGCATATTTTTTCTAAAATGAAAGAATTAAGAGAACGTGATACTTCTGAACTGGAAACTCAGTTAAAGCGTTCCTCTACCTTGGAGGAGGTTGTTAAAGCGTTCGAACTTAATTTTGGAGCTCGGTAAATGCAAAAGTTCGTTCCATATACATTGACTTTACTGTGTATTTTGAATGTGTACACTAGTCTTTCACAGGAATATTTCCCGAATGAGTCAGTATTTAAAAAGCCAGCCACTGCAACATGGTTCAATTCCTATTGGAACATACGGTTTTCGGAGAAGTTTTTTTGGGCAGCTGAGGTTCACCATCGAATGTATGAAACGCTGAATATACCCTATATTGGTAGGGTCGGACAACTCTATAATCGACATGGTATAAAGTACATGTTTTCGAAAAAGTTGAATATTACTGCTGGATTTGTTTTGCGTATGAATTTCAACCCGGAACCTGGCAATGATGCGTTCGAAAGAATGGTGTTGGAACCACGGTTGTGGCACGAGTATTTGTTTGGATTACCTTTTGATGTCAAGGGAGTAGATGTTGTCGCCTATCACCGGTTACGCTTTGAGCATCGCTGGAGTCGTTCTAATTTGAAAGGCTCGGAATATATTTATAGAAATAGATATCGCTATAAGTTTATGTTGAAGGTTCCGTTGAACAAAACGAAATTAACGACGGGTGCACTATACTTTAATCCCGATGTAGAAATTATTATGCAAAGCGGAAAAACAATTGTGGCAAATCCATTGGAGGATTTGCGCATCTATCCCAATTTGGGATATATTTTCACTCCTCGTGTTTCTGGATCTATGGGAATGATGTACACAACAGGTCAGGCAGATTTATTTGGATATAGTTACAAACAAAATTGGATTTGGAAATTTAATATTTATGTATCCATAGATGCTCGAAAATTTGAACAAAAGATTCCCGAAATCAATTATGGGGAATAGTAAGTGAGCATCATTTTCTGAGATATGATTACTTTTGTTGAAAGTATCGAATTACATGATCGCTAAACATAAATACCTTGTATTATTTATCATTTCTTGTGTTGTAACAATTATTGTTCTTAGCACGTGGTATTCAAATAAGATTTCACGGTTCGAGGGAGAAATTGGGGTTCAAAAAGCACGGGTGGATAGCTTGAATGCTGAACTGTTGTGGTTGAAACAATTGACCGGAGTGGATAATAATTTTATTTCGGGAGAGTATGTTGTTGCAAAAACTGAATATCAGAGAATCTTGAATGGCGTTCCAAGCAATCATCCACTGCAGGCCTCAGTTGAGTTGAGGTTAGCGCGTATTTCGTCGATCGAAAATGCATCTAATTCGGACGCCACGATTAAAGATGTCGAGTCTATGCAGCTTGCTTTGATGCAACGTGATGAAATTATTGAGCTGCTCAATAATACTCTGGATAGTTTGAATACCGAGCATACGAATGAGCGCAATCAATTGTCGTTGCAGATAAAAGAGCAAGAAACAGAATTAACTCAGAGGTTGAACGAGATTCATAGAAAAGATAAAATTCAGGTGATTTCGTTTAAGAGCCAGAAAGGAAAGTTGATTCATTACCTTGGAGAAGTTAAAGATGGAAAAGCCAATGGCGGAGGTGTTGGGATTTGGAGTACGGGTAGCATTTACAAGGGGGAATGGAAAGAAAATTTACGCCATGGTCAAGGTAAATATCAATGGGCGGATGGTGATGTTTATGAGGGATCATATGTCAATGACATGCGGGAAGGAGAGGGTGTTTATCACTGGACGTCAGGAGAGCATTACGACGGTGAGTGGTCGGGAGACAAAAGAAACGGTTACGGAAAACTCTTTGATAAAGACAAAAACCTGACCTATGAAGGACAGTGGCGGAATGACAAGATCGTAGAGTAGTTTTCTGAATTTTTCATAAAACACCCGATTGTGAACAATTTATGTAAATGCTTGTTGTTAATACTACTCAATTAGTTTAATTTTGTTTGCTTAATAAACGCTTATGTCACAGTACACACCCGGCCCGCTTTTGAAGGATATTAATATCCCAGCAGATTTACGGAAATTATCCATCGAACAACTTCCGCAAGTCTCTGATGAGTTGCGTCAATACATTGTCGATGTGATCTCTGAAATTGGGAACTCACATTTTGGTGCTAGTCTCGGGGTAGTGGAGCTTACAGTAGCTTTGCATTACGTTTTTAATACGCCAGAAGATCAGTTGGTGTGGGACGTAGGACATCAGGCATATGGCCATAAGATATTAACCGGTAGACGTGATGTGTTTCACACAAATCGCTTAAAAGGTGGGATATCTGGATTCCCGAAAAGAAGTGAGAGCATCTATGATACTTTCGGAGTTGGTCACTCATCAACGTCTATTTCTGGTGCACTTGGTATGGCCGTAGCAAACAACTATAAAGGGCATAAAGAAAGACAGCATATAGCAGTAATTGGTGACGGAGCGATGACGGCAGGTCTGGCTTTTGAAGGTTTGAATCATGCTGGTTTTGAGAAAGATGCCAACTTGTTAGTGATTTTGAATGATAACTGCATGTCTATAGATCCAAATGTAGGGGCCTTGAAAGACTATTTGACAGATATTACAACATCGCATACTTACAACAAAGTTAAGGATGAGGTATGGAACCTCTTAGGTAAGCTTTCGAAGTTTGGTCCGGATGCACGTTCGGTGGTAAGTAAAGTTTCAACAGCCCTGAAGGGAAGTCTCTTGAAGCAGAGCAATCTATTTGAAGCTTTGAATTTTAGATATTTTGGTCCAGTAGATGGTCATGATCCGATTGCTTTGGCCAAGATTATGGAAGATTTAAAGGACATACCAGGTCCGAAAATTTTACATTGTATTACCAAAAAAGGCAAGGGATATAAATTTTCTGAAGAGGGAAATCCTACTCAATGGCATGCTCCTGGAGTGTTTAACAAGGAAACAGGAGAAATTGTAAAGGTAGTTCCTAAATCACCTGAGCCTCCAAAATACCAAGATGTATTTGGTCATACGATTGTTGAACTTGCTGAGAAGAATGATAAAGTAATGGGGGTGACCCCTGCGATGCCCTCAGGTTGTTCATTGAATATCATGATGAAAGCAATGCCCGATAGAGCATTCGATGTAGGAATTGCTGAACAACATGCAGTTACATTTTCGGCTGGATTAGCTACGCAAGGGATGGTTCCTTTTTGTAATATTTACTCCTCCTTCATGCAACGGGCTTATGACCAAGTAGTACATGATGTTGCATTACAGAATTTAAATGTAGTTTTTTGTTTAGATAGAGCTGGTTTTGCTGGCGCTGACGGAGCTACACATCATGGGGCATATGATATCGCCTACATGCGAAGTATTCCTAATATGATTGTAGCTGCTCCGATGAATGAAGCAGAATTGCGCAACTTAATGTTTACCTCGCAGCAGCCAGATATGGGTCCATTTACTATCCGATATCCAAGAGGAAAAGGGGTGATGACGGAATGGAAAACGTCTATGAAGCCGATTAAGGTGGGTACTGGAAGAAAAATCACGAACGGAGAAGATGTCGCCATCTTAACGATAGGTCATCCGGGTAATTTTGCGCAAGAGGCGGTTGCTCAATTAAATGAGTCGGGTATTTCTGCGGCACATTACGACATGCGCTTTGTTAAACCGTTGGACGAGACACTTTTGCATGAAGTTTTTTCTAAATTTGATAAAGTAATCACTGTAGAAGATGGTTGTATAATGGGCGGAATGGGTTCTGCAATTTTGGAATTCATGGCTGATCACAACTACCAATGTCACGTTGCTCGTCTTGGTATTCCAGATGAATTTATTCATCACGGAACCCAAGAAGAGTTGTACAGAGACTGTGGTTTTGACGCTCAAGGAATTGTTGAAAAGGCTATTGCAATGCTTCCTCACGTAAAAAATGAAGAAGTGAATATCAAGAAATCGATTTAGTTTGCCGAGAGATAGTTAGTTTTTATCAACTCCTTGCTAGTTTCAATCAATAATTCACTTTTTCAATTAAGCAAAAGTCAATTACTAGCCTGCCCAATTTTCTCTGTCTAAATTTCTAAAGTGAATAGCTTCTGCCAAATGCGCCGTTTCTATATTTTTTGATTGTTCTAAATCCGCTATGGTTCGGGCGACTTTTAGGATTCTGTCATATGCACGAGCTGATAACCCTAATGTATCCATGGCTCGCTTTAATATAGCGTTTCCAGCTTCGTTGATTTGACAGTGTTGCCTTAATTCCTTACTTCCCATTTGTGCGTTGCAATGGACACCTGATTCTTCGGCAAAACGAGCTTCTTGAAGTAAACGCGCATGAACTACTCGCTCTCGGATATCCTGACTTCCTTCCGCTGGCATGTCATGGGCTAATTCATCAAAAGAAACAGGGGTGACTTCAACATGTAAATCTATACGGTCTAAAAGTGGACCACTGATTTTGTTGAGGTAATTTTGAACCACACCAGTTCCACAAACACATTCTTTTTCGGGATGATTGTAATACCCACAAGGACAAGGATTCATTGCTGCAATCAACATGAATCCAGCAGGGTATTCAACGGTGAATTTTGCACGAGAGATGGTTACCTGGCGATCTTCAAGTGGCTGACGCATAACTTCTAGCACCGACCTTTTGTACTCGGGTAATTCATCTAAAAACAATA